>CAJVYT010000025.1 GCA_913009765.1 uncultured candidate division Zixibacteria bacterium | reverse complement strand
TCATGAGGTTGTCTCCTGTTAAAATTGTGTCATCCGCTATGGCGGTGGAACACGGGATTAAAGGTTTTTATTTTAATATAATGAGACAACCTCTTTCTTTTTATTACTTTTATAACATAGTAACTACTGGATTCCCAATCAAATTGGGAATGACATTGATGGAACATTTTTTCCTAAAAATGTGACTATGGGAACTATTGCCTTTAGTTTAAGATTACAGTATATTAAGAGCCAAAATATTTTGAAACAAATATCAATGGAGATAAAAAAATGACGACCACAGAAAAAACTACCAAAATAGAACCTGCCCCAAAATGGGATTTAGATTCAATTTTTGAAGGCGGAAGCAGTTCACCGGCTTACAAAAAACATCGTGAAGATGTCAAATCACGTTTAGAAAAGGCAGAAAAAAATCTCAACCAACTGCAAACCGGAATTGATGACACAACTCTTAATGACTGGGCTGAATATATTTTAGAATGGCAGTCACTGGGTGAAGATATTGAATTGATTCTCTCTTTTGCAGGATGCTTAACATCTCAAAACACAACCGACTCAGCCGCTGATGCGATTGAAAATGAAGGAATGGTGTATTATTCTCGTTGGCAGAAAATTCAGGCGACACTTGAATCGCTTGCTTTGCAGCAATCTGATGAAAACTGGAACAAGCTTTTAGCGGATGACCGTATAAAAGAAATAGAATTTTTCTTAAATGAGATGCGGAAATTAGCAAAAAGTAAAATGCCTGTTGAGATGGAATCATTAGCATTAGAACTTTCTGTCAACGGGTACCATGCCTGGGATCAACTCTACGGCAAGATGTCCGGTGAACTAAAAGTCGATTTTGAAGAAAACGGCACAACAACTACTATGTCATTAGGTCAGCTTGCAACCAAAATGTCGGATGGCAACCGTGATATTCGTAAACAAGCCTTTGAAAAGATGGTTGGAGCATGGGAAACAAGAGAAAACCTCGCCTCTATGATGTTAAACTCAATGGCAGGTTTTAGACTTTCAATGTATGCACGCCGAGGATGGGAATCTGCAACCTACGAACCACTCAAACAAGCACGTATGGAACAGAAAACTCTCGACACTATGTGGAAAGTTATTAAAGATAATCTGCACCGTTTAAAACCATATATTGATGCCAAGAAAAAACTTTTGAAAATTGACAAGTTCAGATGGTATGACCAGTTTGCTCCATGCGGAAATGCTGAAAAACTGTATGCATTTGATGAAGCATCTGATTTTATCTATGAAAATATCAGATCATTTTCACCCGACATGGCAGCATTTTGTAAACTTGCATTTGACAAAAACTGGATTGAAGCCGAAGACCGCCCCAACAAACGCGGCGGCGGGTTCTGTACAGGTATGGGGAAAAATAATCAATCAAGAATCTTTATGACCTATGCCGGCACTTATGAAAATCTTCTGACTCTTGCCCATGAACTCGGTCATGCCTATCACAGCTGGGTTTTAAAAGATAAAGCACCATTTGCCCAAAGTTATCCGATGAACCTCGCCGAGACCGCATCAACATTTGCTGAAGCTGTTGTTACCGATGCAGCATTGGAACAAACTGAAGACGCTCAAGAGAAGCTGATGCTCATTGAACAGAAACTGCAGGGTGCATATACCTTTATGTGTGACATTCACAGTCGTTATCTCTTTGATAAAATGTTCTATGAAAAACGCAAGAACGGTGTCCTCTCTACTCAGGAACTCAAAGACTTAATGGTTGAAGCACAAAAAGAAGCCTTTGGTGATCTTTTAGATAAGTCAGGGTACCATCCTCTGTTCTGGTGTACAAAATTACATTTCTTCTTCACCGGTGCACCATTCTATAATTTTGCTTATACATTCGGTTTCATGTATTCAGGCGGATTATATGAAAAAGCAAAAAAAGAAGGTCCTTCATTTGCGGCGAAGTACGATGCCTTATTAGCTGATACCGGATCTATGACAACCGAAGCTCTTTCTAAAAAACATTTAGGTGTTGATTTAACCGAAGAAGAATTTTGGAAAGGTGCTGTTGATACTGCACTTGCTGATGTTGATGAGTTTGTCAAATTAGTCGATGAACTTTCTTAAAACATGGCACCGGATATTGAGATAAGACCAGAATCAAGTCTTTGGAAAGATTCACTCAATACAAAAGCAGTAAAAGAATTAGCAAAACAACTTGGTCGAGCTTTAAAAAAAGTTTGACCAAGGTGGCTTTGCCACTTTTATATTAACGAAAGAGTTCTTTACTATAGAGTTAAAAGAACATATCAACGCAATAGCAGACGCTCTCAAAAAATTCCTTCCTCAAAAATATTCTCAAGCAATTAAGATACTCATTAAAACAGCACCGCATGTTGGTACTTTTTAAAACTGGGCATTGCTTACCTATATTGAAATAATTGATTTAAACAATAGTAGAGAATTATCTTCAAAAATATACTATATTGAATAATATTCTACATGATATGTTTTTATGAATGAGAGGGAGCTATGTGTATCATGTTGCGTTGCCATTAGTTATAACAGAATTGCTTTGTTTGGCATAACTATTGCTTATGATAAGAATTAGAAACTTAAAATAAGGAGAAATAAAATGAAAAGCTCAATTCGAATGTTTACAGTAGTTGCTGTACTGACACTCGGGCTTGCTTCTTTTGGAGTTGCCCAAATGATGAGTGGAAACCATGAACATTCATCAACAGATAAAGCCGATTCACAATCGCAGTCTGGTATGATGAACATGGGAAAGATGGGTATGATGAAAGACATGTCGAATAACTTCGACAAGCTAAAGACGCATTTTGATTCCATGATGCAGATTGATGACATAAATACCCTGAAAGCTGAAATGAAGAAACATCAGGAAATGTTGCAGACAATGCGCGACAACATGTCCGAACATCAGACTATGTGTATGAACATGATGAATTCTGATGGAAAGATGGATGGAAAAATGGAAAAAATGGGTTGTGGTATGATGGGACAAGGAAATAGGAGTACAACAAACTAAAAGGAACCCTCATACAGTAACTTGATTTTCTACGCCGGGACGGTTTGGACTAACCGTCCCGGTAAATTAAGCTATTCATCAAATGTTAAAGTAGAAAAAAATGAATTATGCTATTGACGAAAGGAAGGTATTGAATATGGAAAACATAATATGGCTTATATTGGCAGGTGGATTTTTCTACCTCATGATGCGAAAGGGTGGGTGCTGCGGCGGTGGACATTCTCACAAAAATCATACTGACGATACCGAAAAAACTTTACCCCACAATGATAAAACTCAAGATAAGAAAAATACGAGTTGCCACTAATTATAGAAATTTTCTTAAAAACACTGTTTAAAATTAAAATCAATTCCGTTAACACTAAGTATTTTTCTTTAAGTCCTGATTGATATCATAAATATTTTTAGAAACTAATATTTTTCTTTACTCTGTATAGCGGAAACACGTTTAGAGCAAATTTATCGAAGTTTGTGTTTAATTTAAAATTTTCATTCGTTTCGTCAGTTCTTGATTTTGATTTATTAAAATTAAGAACTGACATTATCCTTTTGAATAAACTACTATCAAAAATCTACTCTTTATTGATTTTTTATCATAAAATAATTACTTATACTGTGTTGATTCTCCAGATGGATTATCATCTCATTAACTAATGAATCGGAACAATTTTATCTTTTTATCTGTTACTGAGTATAAACCCACTATAAGAAGGAATGAATATGCATTCAAAAAAAGTATTGATGGTTTTCTTCTTTGCTGCATTTTCAATGTCATCTGTTTTTGCACAACGCCCCCAACCTAAAAAGACAGAAATTTTAGGTCATACTATGTATACCCTGCTCAAGCCGGGAGATATACCGGCAATTTTTGACCCACAGTTTATTTCAACCACCGAGGCGGAGTCGCTATATTACGACGATGAACCGCTTATTGTTGTTACCGACGGCAGCAAAGCAAAAGCATATTCTATCTGGCATCTCGACCAGCATGAAGTTGTTAATGATTATATTAACGGAAAAGCTATCACGGTCACATGGTGACCGCTTTGTTATACCGGTATCGTGTATACCGCAAATATCGATTCAGTCCGTCATACATTCCAAGCATCGGGTTCACTTTGGCAGGATGCCTTGGTTATGCAGGATATGGAGAGTAAATCTCTTTGGTCGCAAATATCCGGTGAAGCAATTCAGGGTGATTTAAAAGGTAAAACTCTTACTATGTTTAATAATTTCCACCATTCAACTTTTGCTGAATTCAAAAAAGAATATCCAAACGGTCTTCTGTTAAAAAAGGAAACTATTGGTGATGCAGGGTCGCATTATAAAAGTTATATGGAAGACAGCACCAAATTCGGAATTTTCAACCGTGCTGACACTTTTGAAAAACTGGGTGGAAAAAAATTAGTTTTTGGAATTAGACATGGTGAAAAAATTATTGCAGTTTCAAAAGACTATCTTACAAAAAATGTTTACTATGCATTTAAATCAGGTGATTCAACCGTACTGGTTATCTATGACAAAGATACTGAAACTATCAATGCCTATGAAACAAATTACAAATTGAAAGATGGTAAAATTTCACATAAAATAAACCAAATGGAATTAAAAAAATTCAAATCTATACCTGTGGTAACAGCATATTGGTTTGCTTGGATTTCATTTTTTTCAGATACGGAGTTAATCAATTAGTATTTTAAACTTTACATTAGATAATAATTTAAATTTTTTACTATTACTTTCTCATATATCAAAAAGGAGCTGTATATGCACTATGTCATAATCGGCAACGGAGTAGCCGGTATGAATGCCGCCAACTCACTTCGCAGCTATGATGATGAATCCGAGATAACAATTATCTCCTATGAATCAAAGCATCATTTTAGCCGTACTGCTCTTATGTATGTTTTCTGCGGACAACTTAGCGAACAATGTGTTGAGCCGTTTGAAAGAGACCATTATGAAAAAATGGGTTTCAAACGAATCTACGACAAAGTAACCAAACTTGACCCAAATGCAAACAAACTGTATTTAGCACAAGGTGGAACAGTTTCTTATGATAAGTTACTTATTGCTTCCGGTTCTATTCCTGCAGAATTTGGGTGGAAAGGTTATGATTTAGATGGTGTCGGGCATTTTGTTACATGGCAGAACTTGCAGTGGCTCAAGGAAAAAGCAAAAACTGCTAAAAAAGCTGTCGTAGTCGGCGGTGGACTTATCGGAATCGAAACTGTTGAAATTCTTTTATTGGCAGGTATTGATGTTACCTTTTTAGTACGTGAAGATTATTACTGGCCGATTGCACTTGATGAATCCGAAAGCACAATTATTGCCGAGCATATACGACATCATAAAGTCAACCTGAGATTAAAAACTGAATTTTCCGAAATACTTGGTAAAGATGGAAAAGTTATCGGGGTCAAAACCGGTGAAGGCGAGATTATTGATTGTGAATTAGTTGTTATTGCTGTCGGGGTTCGTCCACAAACTGATTGGCTCAAAGATTCCGGTGTTGCTCTTGACGAACGGGGCGGAATTATTGCTGATGAAAATCTAAAAACTAACTATGATAATATTTATACCGCCGGAGATTGTGCCTCTGTTATGTGGTTTAACAAAGTACGCCGTCCTGAACAGCTCTGGTACACAGGACGAGACCAGGGAAAAATAGCAGCATCAAATTTATTCGGTATGAACAAAACATATAAAAGAGGCATCTTCTACAACTCTGCAAAGTTTTTTGATATAGAATACTCTACAGCCGGACTCGTTAATTTTAATTTAGATGGTGAGAAAAATTTCTTCTCACAAGAAAAAGACACGCATTATACCGTTCGCATAACATATCTTGAAGATGATAGTGTTATCGGGTTTAATATGCTTGGACGAAGATGGGATCATCGTATTCTTGTCAACTGGATTGAAGAAAAACGACAGCTTGACTGGGTACTTAAACATCTTCATGAAGCATTGTTTGACGAAGAGTTTATGCCGACATTTAAACTTAATTACAAAGCTTCATAGGGGGATAATGTATGCAAACAGGATTGATGTCTACATTCAAAAGTCCTCTAAAATCTAAAGGTATGATTGCCTGGGGTCTTTCAGTATTATTATTTGCATTTTACTTGCTGATTTATTTTACAAATATCCCCGACAGTTGGGCTAACTTGGTAGGACTCAAAGGTAAATGGGATTTGTATGGGGTACTCTATACTATAGCAATTGTGACAGGCGGTTTGTATTTTATCAACACGCATGGCAATAGCCGTTATCAAAAATTCCGTACCTTTACACTGATATTTTTTCAAATTGTTTTTGCCTTTTCTATTCCTGAAATTATGGGTTTGTTTGCATCTAAAGGATTTAACTTTGCCAAGTTCTGGCCATTAGGTATTGATTTATTTAATCCCAAATATATTTTTGAATACCCACTCTTGATTATTGTTTACGCTTTTGTAAGTTCTCTAATAATCGTACCAATTATGACTCTTCTCTATGGTAAACGATGGTACTGCTCTTGGGTCTGCGGATGCGGCGGACTGGCAGAAACCGCCGGTGATTCGTTCCGTCAGCTTTCTAAAAAAAACGTTAAAGCATGGAAATTTGAACAGGTTTCTATTCATACTGTTTTAGTACTGGCAATTCTTTCAACATCTCTTGTTATTATCAACTGGGGGTTGCACTATGAAAATGCGGCAGGTGCTTGGGTAACTGACTATACAACATTTGATTTGATTGCTTCAAAAATTCAAGGAACGTACCAGTTTGTAGTTGTTGCTATGCTTTCGGGGGTACTCGGAGTCGGACTCTACCCTCTTATGGGAAGCAGAGTTTGGTGTCGGTTTTTCTGTCCGATGGCTGCTTTGCTTGGTCTGATTCAAAAATTCGGACGGTTTAGAATAACTGTTAAAGATGAGATGTGTATTTCATGTGGTAACTGTTCGACCTATTGCGAGATGGGCATTGATGTCAGGGCGTATGCTCAGACAAACCAATCATTTAAACGTGCAGCATGTGTCGGGTGCGGTATGTGTGCTCATGTCTGCCCTCGTGGGGTTCTAAAACTTGAAAATAAATGGGACTTCCGAGAAAGCACCGACAAAGACAAACGGAAGGTTTTTGATTTTTGATATGTAGGGTTCAGGCATGCCTGAACCTAAAAGTAGTAGGGCGAAAATCTATAGTATTTCCGCCTTTCTATTGAGCTACGACAATAATTTTTTCTGTTTCTCCAGATTCTATATCAAAATTATAATCACCATAGAAATCATACTTTCTAAATTCGGCATTATTAAGATTATTTTTTAATTCATCAACTGTCCAGCATTGCATAATGAAATCAAATATATCAATATCATCAGAATTATTACATCTTAAAATATGTGTTTCCTTGATTAACAACTGTTTTAATTCTTTGTTGAATCTAGTTTCGGATTTAAAAAGTAGTGTTCCATCTTTTACAGTTATAGATTTTTCAATAACAGGGTTATTGCTTTTAGCATAAAATGAATTATCCCAGTCTCTTACATCAAATACTAATATTCCATCAACTTTCAACAATAATTTGAAAATCTTAAATATATTTTGTCTTAACTTATCATCTATAATGTCATTTAAAACTCCTCGACATAGAACTAAATCGAAAGTTTGAGCAGGTATATAATTGAATAAATCAGCCTCAAGAAAAGTAACATCTGACTTTTCAGTATGAGTTTTAGATTGTGCAACCGAAATTTGATCTTTTGAAATATCTATTCCGGTTACTTTATAACCTCGATGAGATAATTCAATTGAGTAATTTCCTGTTCCGCATCCTACATCAAAAATTGATATTTGATCTTTTGAAGTTTTCTCTTCAAGTATTTTTTCGATAAAATCACAGTCAGACTTAAAGGGTCGTTTTATGATTTTATCATATACCCAAGCGTATTTAGTGTAAAATGGTCGTTTTAAAACATATTCCATAGATTTACCTATATGAATGTCGAAACCACAGGGGTTTCGACCTACAAATTTTTAGGAGTATAAGATGTACGAAAGCATGAATCAAGTTTGCGGTGAACATATGACACCATTATAACCAACATGGTTCTTAGTGTCAATTACATACACATACAAGTTCTCAAAAAAAATCCCTCACATCGCCCTAAAACTTGCGTATATTGTTTTATGCCGTGTAAAGATATTACAGATTCGTTAAAAATACTTATCGACCAAGATGATAATTTTGTACGATACGCCCTCAAGAAAAAAACCTGCGGAGGTGATGTCGGTCGGCGGGCTATGCTCACCAAGTGGCTTAAAAATAAATCTATCAACGAAATCTTAAAACTGACCCCTCATGCTCTTTTTGATGAATTCCCAACTAACAGTAAAACATGGGAATATCTATATCTTAAACATTTCATCGCAATCAAAAGCGGGCTTGCAATCATAATCGGTGAAAATTCGGGTGGAGTCAAAGATTTCTGTACTGTCGACTCTATCGAATACACCCCTGACGGTATCACTCTATTGGCTGAATTATCCGCCGGTGGGATGAACGATGAAATCAAAGCCTGCTCCGGCTGTGCCACCTGTGGTAGTTAATCGGACAATATGTATCGCATTTAATTGCAGATAATTTGCAAGTTACATCGCATTAAGTTGCATACAATCAATACTTTTCCCTCCATATATATCCAAAGTATTTCAGGAGTTATTTTATCTTGTATATTGTATAAACGTTTAAACAGCAATAAGATATTTTTTACATTACTATTATTATATGCATTATATATTTGGCTCATTATTTGCTTTATCATTTCTGTAGAAAATAAAATATAAATATAAGTTTTATGCATAAGGATTTACGAATGAAAAAAGTAATAATTACTTTATCGCTTTTAATCTTTGCTTTCACCTCAGTTTCTGCCGGAGTATACCATTTTACCCCAACACCTGCTGATATGTTTGATTTAGATCATGGAGCCTATTATGGTTGGGGAATCGATCATGATTTTGGAACTGAAAATATTTCAAATGTTTATTTAACTATTAAAAATGTAAACAACTGGTGGCCTGAGCCAAATATGCTGTTTATCAATATGCTAGATCAAATGGATGCCGGACTTTATGTTGGCGTTGATAACAAGGATGAAATTTCTAATTATTATGATGGTCAGGGCGTTGTTGTTGATTCTTGGACAGATACTGACGGCGGTCCAAATGGTGATTGGGTTGATTTAAACTACGACTTTGCATCAATGGGACTTTTAGATGATTTCTCAGCATTTGCTGCTGATGGAAATTTTGGATTTGGTTTTGACCCGGATTGTCATTTCTTTAATGATAAAATTCAACTGACTGTTGTCACTGATGCTCCTGAACCGGCTACTATGCTTCTCTTTGCTTTAGGTTTAGCAGGTGGTGTTGTTCGTAAGAAATTTAAAAAGACAGTATAAAATTCTATATATAAAAAAAAGCCCGCTTATTGCGGGCTTTTTTTATACCTCTACACATTTTCCCTGTAAACTTTAAGTAACCGCACAAAAGCTGTTAAAGCCCACACAATCTCTAAGGCAATAAACGGATAAACTCCTCCGGCATAGGCGTACCATGCCGCCATCAGAGAACCAATAATATTCATACTCAGATAGATAGTTGAATTTTCTGAAAGTTTATGTGATATATTTAATCCAAAAGCAACAAGAAGTATCAGAACTCCTATTGTTCCTATAATCATTGAAATCATTTTATACTCCGCAGGTTATATAAATATCATAAAAAAAGCGGGGCTTTGTGTATAAGTCCCGCCTATATATAAAAGCTGTCAACTAACAATCCGTGTAATTCGGTCCTTCGCCTCCTTGCGGAGTGACCCACCTGATTACCTGATATGGGTCGACAATATCGCACGTTTTACAATGCACACAGTTTGACGGTGTCAACTGTAATTTTGTTGAATCACCTTCTTCGACCATTTCATAGACATGGGCAGGACAAAAATGCTGACACGGGTTGCCGTATTCTTCTTTACATTTGGTATTACAAATATCAAAATCCGAAATCTGCAAATGCGACGGCTGTTCTTCTTCATGCATCGTTCCAGATTTATACACATCGGTCAATTTATCAAACAGATATTCATTATCAAATTTCAAAGATACTTTTGACGGTTCGACACCAAATTTCTGTTTATACTCTTTTTTGGTCAACATATATTCATTATCGGGTTTTGATGCTTTTTTATCAAAAAGTCCGCCTCCTCCGGTTATAAGCTGCATACCTGCGTGAAACATTCCCGGAAAGAGTCCGCCCTTAAATCCTGCATGGAAATTTCTGGATTTATACAGTTCAGGTTTTGCCCAACTGTTATCAAATTTTGTTTTATAATTTGATAATGTTTTTACAGAGTAATCATCAGCAGTCATAGCTTCAATAACTGTTTCTGCTGCCATGATACCTGATTTGATAGCTAAGTGGATACCTTTGAGTTTTGATGGATTTAAAAAACCGGCAGAATCTCCGCAGAGAAGCAAACCATTATGATACAGTTTCGGCATAGAATAATAGCCGTTATCAGGAATAGTTTTGGCTCCGTAGTGCAGCATTGACCCGCCCTCCAAAATCTTTTTCACAACCGGATGTGTTTTATACTGCTGAAATTTATTATGAGGGTCATTCATAGGGTTTGGTGAGTTCAGTCCAACGGCATAACCGACAGATACTTTATTATCAGCCATACCATAAATCCACCCACCGCCATACTCATTTGACGGTTGGGGAAATCCAATAGTATGGATAACTTCACCCTGTTTGATTCGCCCTTCGGGAACTTCCCATACTTCTTTTACTCCTGTTAAATATGCCTGCGAGATAGAGTTTTTCACAAGTTCAGGGATTTTTTCAAATGCGTGACGTGTCAAAGAGCCATGAACACCCTCGCAAAGGATTGTCACTTTTGCTTGAATAATTGACCCCGGTTCAAAATTCGAACGCTGATTACCTTCTTTATCAAGCCCCATATCAACTGTCTGCACGCCTGTGACTTTGCCATCGTCGACAAGTAAATCATAACCGGCAAGACCGGCATAAATATCTATATCTAATGCTTCAACCTGCTCAGCAAGCCAACCGGTGAATTTATTGAGAGAGATAATATAATTGCCGTGATTGTTTAATGAGGGAGGCATAAAAGGAAATTTTGTTGAACTCTTTTCCGAGAGGAAATACATTGAGTCCACAGAAACTTGCGCCTCAAGAGGAGCCCCGACTTCTTTAAAATTTGGAATAAGTTCAGCAATACCTTTGGGGTCCATCACCGCCCCGGAGAGCGAATGAGCACCGGTATAGGAACCTTTGTCAATGAGAAGAATTTCCGGAATTTCCAGCGATTGAGATTCAACTAACTTTGCAATTTTATACGCAGCAGCTAATCCTGCCGGTCCTGCCCCAACTATTAATATATCTGTTTCAAGAATTTCTCTTTCAAATTCCATACCTTATACCTCTGCTTTTATGTTTTCATAGCTGAGAAAAGATAGAATGAACTGATTTGAAATGCAAGAAATATTCAGATTACTTTGCAGCTCTCACAGATGGTGCCGCTGTTTTTGTATCAGAACTTTTTGTTGTAGTTCTTCGAGTTACATACTTGCTGTTTTTCAGATTCCCTTTTGAATCATCCTGTTTTTTACCATTATTGTAAGAAATTTGTAACATCTCAGCAAGTTTTTGCTTGTCACAACCAATAGTAACTAATCGTGCTGTCCTTACAATAGGACGACGAAGTAGATAATTATTCTCTGAAATTAAAACAAAAAGCTCGTCACGATCACTTAATTTCTCTTCAATATTCATCTTCAAACATTCAGGGGAAGAAGTATTGAGAAAATGTTTAGGGTCAATATGCCCGATTAATTCTTTTAATTCGCGTACCGTGAAAGGTTTTTCTTCAATATCTCGAATCGTAAGAAGTACACCGGCATCTTCAACGAATTTTTTTGCTTCTTTGCAAATAGTATCATTGCCAAATGTATAAAATGTTGCTCTTTTGGGAGCCATAAATCCTCCAGTAATAATATTGAAAAATCTTTATAATCTTTTAATTTTTCAGTTATTAATTGTTAATAAGATACCTAATTATAATTTTGACTTTTATTACATATTAAATATATACAGCTTTGTCAATATAAAATGTTTTTACGTCTAAAACCTAAAAGAAGTTCCTGTAATTTTCTTAGAAGACAAAAAAAGAGTTACTGTTTTTTAAACTGCTTAGAGAGATTCTTTTAGATTCTAAGATACTTATCGGAATAATAGAGCCAATAATTAACTTTTTAAACTCTATATTATTTATAACAAGTATAGAGCCTAATAGTTTCAAAATCAATAAAAACATTATCAATTGTTCTTTTATTTCTCCTATAGACGAACGGCAATTGCGATACCGTCGCGAATCGGCATAATTGTTGTAAAAAATCTGCTGTCACGATACAATGTATCAGTAAACTCTACAATAGCTTTTGTATCATTGTCTTGTGTTTTATCACAAACTTTACCTGACCAAATAAGATTATCGGTAATAAACAGACCACCTTTTTTTAAACGAGTAGCTGCTAAATCTATAGTTTTCGGATAATCTTTTTTATCAATATCATTTAAAATTATATCAAAAGGACCATCAATTTTTTTTATTGATTTTAATGCATCACCAACTTTGAAATCAAATTGTGTCTGTAAGCCTGCCCGTTTAAAAAAATTAAAAGCAGTGCGTTTATTAGCTGCCGAGGTATCAGTCATGGTAATATGACCTTTTCCCTTGATAGCCAAAGAGAACCAAAAAGCGGAATACCCAAACCCGGAACCAAGTTCAAGAATTTTTCTTGCTTTCATCATATAGGCTGTTTGATACAAATACCGACCTACCAATGGTCCAATAATCGGAAAATGGTTTTCCGCAGCATGTTCTTCCATTTCACGTAAAATAGGAGGACGCTCAGGTATTTTCTTCTCTAAATATTTATGAACTTTTTGATACATAAAGACCTTTCAAGTAAATCAAAAGTCAAACAGGACATAAATATATCCGTCTGAAATTTCAACTTCAAATTTTTTTAAATCCATTTTTTCATGCGTCAGACACTTACCGCTTTGTAAATCGTATTTCCAATCATGCCAATGACATGTTACAACCCCATTTTCAACTTTTCCCATATTAAGCGGTGCTTTCATATGTTTGCATTCTGCTTCCATGGCAGAAATTATGCCGTGGTCATTGAAAACAGCTATTTTGCGGGCGAGTATTTTTTTATCAAGAGACTTCCCCTCCGGAAGTTCTTCAACTTTACAAAACTTAATCTTCTGCACTATAACCTTTTACATACGTACCAAGCAGTATGACTGCTCTTTTAAATCTGTCTGATAATTTACCATTCGGATAAACTAAACTACAAAATAAGACTAATCTTACTATTAAGACTTTAATAAGAAAACTCTTCCCATAAAAGCTTTCATTGTTTAAGGAATGTAAGAAATTTTAAAAAAAAAGCAATCTGAAAATTTAGGAAACCATTGTTTTTTTACTATCAAACATTTCAACAGACTTTGTCTGTTTTGCATTTTTACGTCGTTTTTGCTTTCTTAGTGACAACCCACCTGAAAAGAAACAAAGAAATGTACCAAACCAGAAAAGGTTAATAAACGGTTTTTCAGATAATTCAATAACAAGATTTGCTTGTGCCAATTCAGCCGAAGGAATAAAATCACCAATAAATTGTAAAAGCACCGAACCGCTTTCAAATGCAATACCTGCAATCAAAACTCTCCCTTTATCATGATCAAAAAATGATTCTTTGGTCAAGACCGAATCGCCTACAACCTTAACTATTGGTGTAATTTCTTCTGTTATTCCATCATAAACAATACTGATTTTAGCACCGGCAGTTGCAGTCCCACTCTCGCCGTGAGAAGTAAGCTCATATTCATGAAATGTTATATTATATTTGTCTATCTGTATTGTCTCTCCCTTAGCAAATTCAAAAACCGATGGGTCATCCCCGTTTTTCTGCTCCATACCGATCGGTGCAACATATACATCATGTGTGAGATATTTTTTCACATATGGTTTACGCATCACACCCTCTTGATTTTTTGGGAATTCATGAGGTAAAATCGCAATAAAACTATCATCTTCAGACGTAAATTCTACATGACAGTCAAACCCTTTTGGGTTGTCAATCATCTTTGTGAATTTTATTTCATAACCCATCTCAGTAACTACTTCATTTTGAGGAAGAACGATTGTCTTTTTTGTTTCAAAACCTGCAGATAGCCCTGCACCAACCATAGCCACCGCAATACCGATATGAGCAAGATACCCCGGCACAAAATTATTATACTTAAAAGCAAGATAGAGAACCAATGTATTTGATACAATTGCCATAACAGCAGTTCCAAAAAACAGCAGATACATTAATTCATACGTAAATCCTGTGATTAACAATAACACAATCGTTAGAACTCCTGCTGATATACCAGTAAGAAGCAGTTTTGGTTTTGACAATCCTCTGTTCCATTTAAACGCAGGGAAAATTCCCAAAAGCAGCATAACTCCTATGGCAATTGGTGTCATGGTAATAAAATAATAATGCAGTCCAACAGCCGATGGGTCATCAGAAAATCGTGTCAAAAGAGGTGCCGATGTTCCGATTAAAGTCAGTATTCCACCGATAAAAAGAAATAAAATCCCTAAAGTAATCATATATGATTTTGATGCTGCCTGTGAGAAAGATTTGTTTGGCGGTATATCTTTCCATCGCAAGGCAATCAATCCCAAGCCAATAAAAACAAAAAATAAGAGTCCGCTTGCTAAATAGTTATTTAAACCTAAATCGACAAATGAATGAACAGAAAAATCAGCCAACACCCCCGAACGAGTTAAGAAAGTACCGTATAAAACTGACCAAAACGACAGACAAACCATAAACAGTGAAAATCGCATCAGACCTCTACGAAGCCTATTTATAAAAAGAACATGAATTTGTGCCGCTAAAAATATCCAAGGAATAAACGATGAGTTTTCAACCGGATCCCAAGCCCAAAAACCACCCCATCCTAGTGTAATATACGCCCAATATCCCCCCATAACTAAAGAAACGCCTAAACTAAGCCACGCAAAAACTGTCCATCGTTTGGCAGACTCTGCCCATTGTGTATATTTTTTTTCAATCAAACCAGTCATGGCGAAAGCAAATGGAAATACTGCTCCTGAGAACCCTATAAACATAATCGGCGGATGAATCTGCATCCAGAAATTTTGAAGTAAGGGATTGAGACCGGCACCTTCTGTACTAAACACCGGAAGTAATTCAAACGGTGATTTCTTTATGAGAATAATAATTATCGAAAGTAAAAAAAGATTCACAAAAAACATATTCCCCTTTTCAAACAATCCTGCAGTACGCAGCATTATAATACCCAGTAAAGATGTAAAGAAAATCCAAAGTAAGAATGTACCTTCTTGTCCTCCCCATAAAGTTGAGATAAGATACCCAAGCGGTAAATCTGTTGAAGAATATGAATATACGTACGCAACTGAAAAATCATGAGTTAATATAAGATATAATAAAACTGCAATCGCAGTAGAAATTAAAGCAGTAGAAGCGTAATAAAAATTACGAGCTAAATTAAGAACTTCATCTTTTCCCCGCCATGCTAAAAGATAAAATACTGTCGATAATACAAGTGAAATTGCTGTTGAAAAAATTAAAACATCACCTAAATATGCTAAACTTAGACCCATTATATACACCCTTACGCAAAAAAAATACTGTTTTTTTTATTTACCCGGCTGTTTGAGAAATATTGTTAATTCTGTTTGATTTCGGTTGGATAACCTCTGCTTTTCCGCCTGAAATTTCTACTAATTTAGTTATAACATCCTCAACAAGAAATTGAGGTGTTGATGCCCCCGCAGAAATACCAACCGATTGAACAGAATTGTCAGCAAACCAACTTGTATCAATATCAACTGCTGACCCTATCAATTTTCCGTTACCGCAGATATCATTTGAAATTGATGCTAACCGCTTTGAATTTGCTGAAGATTGTGAACCGACAACTAACACCATGTCAACCTTTGGAGCTAATTCCAATATAGCTGATTGACGTTTTGTTGTAGCATTACAAATAGTATGAAATATTTTCAAATGCGGCCATTTTTTAAGGGCTTTTTGCTCAACAACAGCAAAATCTTCAATATGAGCCGTAGTCTGCACAGTTAAACCAAGTTTTCTATCTTTCCATTCAGGAAGTGCAAGCAGTTCCTCTTCGGTCGCAGCAACAGTAATACGGTCAGGAGCATATCCGACTATTCCCATTGTTTCATCATGATGTGGATTGCCAAAATGAATTATAAAATAATCATCTTTAACCGCATCTCTGATAATATCATAAATATTTGTTACTAATGGACAAGTTGCATCAACAACCGACAGTCCTTTATCTTTTGCTTTTTCAATTATATCAGGAGCAATACCATGTGCCGAAATTATAAGAGTTCCTTCGTTGACATCTTCAACAGATGATGCTTGTTCGACTCCTCGCTGTTTAAATTTTTCGACAACTGCTTCATTATGCACAATTTCATTGAGGATTGTTACTCTGCCCTGAGCATTTTCGGATGTGTCTTCGGCGAACTGAATAGCACGTTTTACTCCCATACAAAAACCGTGATGAGATGCTATATGAATTTTTTTTAACATGCTTTTTCCAACAATTTCTGTGTCTGATTAAACGCTTTATAAGATGACCGTACCATCGGACCTGCTTCTACATACCCAAGACCTATTTCCATCCCGATACGAGCTAATTCTGCAAACTCTTTTGGATGGTAGTATTTTTCAACCGGAAGATGTTCGGGAGACGGTCGCAAGTATTGCCCGATAGTTACAATGTCACATCCTGTAGCATGAATCTGGTGAAGCAGTTCTGTCAGTTCATCAATAGTCTCCCCAAGCCCAACCATAATCCCTGTTTTGACAATAGGACGTTTAGAATACTCATGTATCCATCTGAGCATTTGCAGTGATCTGTCCAATTTGGCAGCTCCTCGAACCCGTTTATGAAGTCTGCCGACAGTCTCGACGTTATGTGCTAAAACATCCATACCGGAATCAAGTACAATTTTCAAAGAATCATAGTTCCCGCCCAAATCAGATATAAGAAATTCAACTTGCACATTTTTATCCTGCCTTCGGAGGAGCTCTATAGTCCGGGCAAAAATAGTAGCTCCCCCATCCGGCAGATCATCTCGTGTAACCGAGGTTATCACAACTTGTTTTAATTTTAATAATGCCACCACATTTGCCAAACGACGTGGCTCATCTTCATCAAGACCTTTTGGAAATCCTTTGAGAACATCACAAAAATTACAATTACGGGTACAATATTTTCCTAAAATCATAAATGTCGCCGTACCTTCATCCCAACATTCTCGAATATTCGGACAGGCAGCTTCCTGACAAACAGAGTGCAGACCATGTTCGCTTAATATATCTTTTACACGTTTAAAATTTGGACCATTAGCGGCGGTGGTTTTCATCCAAGACGGAAGTTTGCTGTTCGGAACCATTCTCCGTTCATTTTTTTTGGGAGCTTTAGGATTTACCCCATGAGCCGAATGCTCACCAACCGATTGTGTAAATAAGACTTTATACATCTATTTAATATACGTTTAACTATTAACTTTATCCACAAAAAAATTATCTAAAAAATATTTAAGCAACGAGGTATCATTTTCAAGCTCAGTATGAAACGAACTTGCTAATATTCTATCTTTCTCAACCAATACGGGTTCTTCATTGTAATCAGCAAGAATTTTTACATCTTGACCTATTCTCTTTATACGCGGTGCCCGTATAAACGATGCCTGACTTTTCACTTTTTTACCGTTCAAATTAAGGGTCAGTTCGGTTTCAAAAGAAAAAACCTGCCGTCCAAAAGCAGTTCGGGCAATATCAATATCTATCAACTGCAGAGGTTTGACATCTGCCTGATTTGCTTCAATTTCATTTGATAACAGTATCATCCCTGCACAAGTTCCCCAGATTGGTTTTGACTGACCAAATTCAATCAATTTATCCCGTAATCCAAAACGGTCTATAAGCTTATCCATGGTAGTCGATTCTCCACCCGGGATGATAAGACCGTCAATATTTTCAAGATGTTTAGGTAATTTAACATAACTGTTTGCAACACCAAGCAAATCGAGCTGTTTTTTATGGCATTCATAATCACCTTGGAGAGCCAAAAGACCTATTTTTATTTCTTTATATTTTTTCATATCATTTACACTAATTTAGTTTCAATAGTATCCAAGTATATGGGAAATAATGGGATAATCAAGCAAGTTTTTGCATCCCAATCCCTTTCAGTATTTATACATTTATCATTAAAATAAGAATATTTGATTATCAAAGACCAAAAACTTATTTAAAACAATTTACAACCGATAATAATATCTATATAGCTTTATTATCATGACAAGGATACGGAATTGACCAAAAAACACGATAATACAAAACATTTTATTACTGAAATTGATGAAAATAAAGGGATTGTTCATTTTACCTCAAGCAGTAAGCTCAATATAAATACCACAAGAAAAATGATATATATGTATAAGAGAATTGAATCTAAATTAAAAAAACACAGCAAAAACAGACGGCTGTATATGGTCGTTGATTTCAATTCTATTATTTTTGATCTTGATTTTAATAAACAAATTGTACCTTTTTTGGAAAAACTAACAAAAAACTATTTATTTCCAAAAGGTGCTGTTGCCTACGGAACCAGCATAAGCCGGTTGACTTTGAAAATGACTTTAAATAAAATTCACGATACAGAAAAGAGATTTTTCATAACTAAGAGAGAAGCATTTGATTATATCAATTCTCTTATCGATGAAGAAATACCCACCACTAAAGTTTTGATGCCTCACATCAATAGTTAAAAAACAGTATAGATTATTAGTCTTGTAGATTGGCAGACGAAGATGTCTGCCTTACACTAAATATCTCAACTTCTCTTTTAAAAGACTGTCGGGTTTCTCGATTTTGAAATCTAACGATTTCAAACCAACGGAACCGCAACCTACAGAATTAACTGTTCCGGACTCCGGTGAAACCGGAGTGGAGGTGGTAAAAGTCAAGACCGCAGGGGTCTTGACCTTGCTTAGCTATAAAGATAATTTGACACCAATATACCCTGAACGATTAGGCGTATTATATGTTAACACATCCTGATAGTCTTCATCAAACAGATTATCAATCCGACCGTTGAGAGTAACAGTTTGCATTACCTGATATGAAGCCGATAAATTCACAACTGTATAACCTTCTAAAACAACATCTTCAAAAGGATACGGTCTAAAGTCTGTATCGAACCGATCACCGATTGTACGAATTAAAATATTTGCTTTCACCGCATCTGAGAATTGATGATCGAGTTTAAAACTTATTTTTTCTTTAGGTCGTCTGAGAATTTTACTTTGATACGTTTTATCTTTTATATCGGTATAGGTAAAATCTATTCTGACTGAACTTTTCTTAAAAAGAATTTGTGCAAATGCTTCAACACCTTTAGAGGTTGCCTTGGCTATATTTATTGAGCGAAACATCGCATCAAATCCGATTAAGTTGTCAATATCATTAGAAAAATATGTTGCCCCAAATTGCAAAATATTATCAGGAGATTTTTTTTCAAAACCAAGTTCCCAACCTTTGTTTTCTTCCGGCTGCGACTCAGGGTTGCCATAAAGTGAATGATTGAGCTGATACAACGATGGTGCTTTAAATGCTGTGCCATAAGTACCTTTGACTGTTAAGCCTATGGACTTGAAACGATTTAACGAGGTAAACCTGTATGTAAACTGAGAGCCAAAATCTTCATGGTCATCGTATCGCACCCCACCGGAAACTGAAAATTGGTCAGTAACATTCCAATCATCTAAACCATAGAGAGAAAATGTTGAGGCACTTACTTCGTTTACAGTATCAGCATATCCCCCCCATAAACTTGCAGAATTGTAATCAGAATTGAATGTTTCTTTTTCATATTCAACACCAATTATAGAATTTATATTTTTATATATGTTCATAAAATTTGATGCTGAAATTTTCAACCGTTTTCCATTGGAATTAAATTCTGACGACTCACCAACATGAGCATCATCTTCTTTGTTAATAGTTTTTATATCCTGATTAAATAGAGAGACGGATACATCAGGTTGAAAATATATAGAATTTGAGTTATGATTTTTAAATCTAATCATAAAACTTTTCATTTTATTTTCAGAAGTATAATTAGGGTCATCTAAAACGCCATAAGATTGATCAATATCCGCATCAGCATCGGTAATGCGACCGTTAAATGTTAAGTCGTAATCTTTTATAACCTGAATACCAACATTGGTTATAATGTCAGAGCTTTCAAAACCGTCTTTTTCATCTCCGCCGGCATCTTGACGTATTGTAGAAAAACCGTCAGAATTTTTTCTTGAGACAAACAAAGAGTAGTCACCTTTTCCCTGCGAACCACTTAGATTGATTGATTCAGTATATGTTTTATATGCCCCTGCTTCAGAAATTATATCAGCCTGCAAATTTCCAAACCCGCGTTTGGTGAAGATTTGAATAACTCCACCGACAGCATCGGAGCCATAGAGTACAGACTGAGGTCCTCGCAGGATTTCGATTCTTTGGATATTGCTTACATTTAAAGAGCCAAAATCAAAACTGGTAGTCGGCGAACTTGGGTTGTTCATTTCGACACCATCAATAAGAACCAAGGTATGATTTGAGTTTGTACCTCTCATAAAAACTGATGTTTGAGTACCCAAACCGCCTGACCTGACAACATCTATTCCGGCAACTTGTTTAAGCAGTTCAGAAACCATCACAGTCGGACTTTTTTCAATCTCTTCCTCGGTGATAATTGTAACCGAACTGGCATCTTTCTCAATTGGGGTTGGAAATCTGTTGGAGGTAATTACGATTGAGTCTGGAATTTGTTTCGGATTGTCGACAGTTCCGCTTTTACTGTTTGCTTCGGTTCCCGTCGCTCCGAACATAAATAACAGTAAAGCAGCCATAAAAAAACGCTTCATGGTTACTCCTTTATGACTGACCATAAGCGTAAGTATTTCAACGAACCCACGCCGTTGTCAGCAAATAATTTTAGATTTTGGCAGGTTTCCTGGCTTGAGTATCAGCCTTCAGCAAACACCTTCCCGGTCTGCTGACCAGTGGTATTTTGTTTGCCAAGTAACTCTTACAGTAGCGGGGCTGCGACGGAGTTGCACCGTCTTCCCTATTATCTGTCTCTTGTAGACAGCACCAAAATGATGTGTAGTTAATTTGGTGAGAGAATTTTGATTTGTCAAGTGAATTAGGAAATTGAGAATACAGAATTAAACCATTTTGAGATACGGTACTGCGTTGGTAATTAACTCTGATGGTCCGTCTTTTTTAAAACGGTAATATCCGGCGGCAGCAATCATAGCGGCATTATCGGTACACAACTCAATAGGCGGATAAAATATTTTTTGGTTACCTCGAATACGTTCTGAAAACATTGAACGAAGACGACTATTGGCTGCCACACCGCCTGCAAAAGCGATATGGTTGATATGTTTCTCTTTGGCTGCACGCAATGTTTTTTCAACCAAAACTTCAATAGCAGCCTCTTGAAATGATGCGGCTATGTTTGAGATATTAGCATTGAATTCATCATCTGACAAACTTTTTATATGAAGCGATACCGCTGTTTTTAAACCTGAATATGAGAACATATAACTCTTATCGTGTAACATAGCCCGGGGGAATTTCATATAAGAACTGTTTCCCGCTCCCGCCAATTTATCCAGTGCCGCTCCGCCGGGGTAGCCGAGTCCCATAATTTTTGCAACTTTATCATACGCTTCGCCGGCAGCATCATCCAGTGTATCGCCTAACACTTCATACTCACCAAATGCTGCAACTTTAACTAACATGGTATGTCCACCAGAAACCAATAATGCGATAAACGGAAATTGCGGCGCCGGGTCATCTAACATCGGCGCTAATAAATGTGCTTCCATATGATGCACGCCAATAGTCGGTACCTG
>CAJVYT010000024.1 GCA_913009765.1 uncultured candidate division Zixibacteria bacterium | reverse complement strand
GACTGGAGTTCAGACGTGTGCTCTTCCGATCTTGTCAGTTCAAATGGAATCAGGCATAAATTTGGATGGGATAATAAATTTTTGGTCATTTATTCAGGCACCCTTGGTTGGGCACACTCACTTGAAACATTTGTAGAATCAGCACGGCAACTGCACGACCAACCGGATATTTTGTTTACTTTTATAGGTGATGGGCAAAAACGGGAAGTCCTTGAGGGGATGGTGCGTGATTACGGCTTAAAAAATGTAGAATTTGTCGGGGTACAACCGCTTGAATCTATTCCATATTTTTTACAGGCAGGAAATGTCTTAGTTCATTCTATGAAAGATGTTCCCGTTACCAAAGGGTCTTTACCGAGCAAATTATTTGAATACATGGCTTCAGGAAAACCAATTATTTACGGTTCGGTTGGTGGGGAAGCTGTTGAAGAACTTGAAAAAGCAGGCGGTGCCTTGTCGTATCATTGTGAAGATGTCAATAGACTCACCGAACTTATTTTAGAACTCAAATCGGAGGAAATAGATGGAGCAAGGTTGGGGAAACAGTACTCTGAACATGTCAAGAAATTCCATAGTCGTGAGATTTGGGCAGAAAAATATCTTACTTTTTTAAGAGAAGAAGTATTGTAAAAAGATTGCTTTCTTGGGGGAATTTCCTATTTTCTACACTAATATTTCTAATTACAATAATTAAATTTTTGGGGTATATCTAAATCTATGAAAAAACATGCTATTTTAGTTGTGGGTGCCAGACCAAATTTCATGAAAGCTGCCCCGCTTATTCATGCTATGCTGCATCAATCGGACTTTTTTGAAATAACCCTCATTCATACCGGACAGCATTATGACTACAATCTTTCACAATTGTTTTTTGAAGATTTGCAGATGCCAAAATCAGATATTTATTTAGGTGTTGGTTCAGGAACCCATGCAAAACAGACTGCCGATGTTATGGTTGCTTTAGAAAAAGAGCTTCTTAAACTCAACCCCGATATTGTCATTGTCTTTGGAGATATTAATTCTACGCTGGCAACTGCGGTGGTGACAGCAAAACTCGGTATTAAACTTGCCCATGTAGAAGCGGGGCTTCGCTCATTTGATAATTCTATGCCGGAGGAAATCAACCGCATTGTCACCGACAGGCTTGCTGATTTTCATTTTGTGACCGAACAGGCAGGGGTTGATAATTTAGTGCATGAAGGAATATCTGATGAACATATTGTTCTTGCCGGTAATATTATGATTGATTCTTTACAAAAAAATCTGCCTAAACTTTCTCAATCACATATTTTGTCGAAACTTTCTCTTGAGGAAAATAAATATGCTGCTATTACCATGCACCGTCCTTCAAATGTTGACAATAAAGAAAGACTCTCTAAATTTTTATCTCTTTTAAATGATTTGAGTAAAAAACTACCGATTGTTTTCCCATGTCATCCCAGAACTCTTAAAATGATTGAGAAATTTGAACTACAATCTTTGATAAACTCAAAGTCATTTCATTTTATCGAACCACTGGGTTATATTGATTTTTTGGCTCTGCTTGCTAAATCAAAATTTGTCATAACTGACAGTGGCGGTATTCAGGGAGACACAACATATCTGCAAGTTCCCTGTCTTACGATTCGCTCCAACACCGAACAACCGGAAACAATTTCAGTCGGCAGCAATACTCTTTGCGGTGAGGATATTGTTTTTTTGAATGAAAAAATCGAAGAGATATTATCCGGCAGTTATAAAAAATCAGCTGTTCCAAAATTTTGGGATGGTCATACCGCACGGCGAATTGTCGCATATTTAGAAAAAAATCTCTAATAGTTTTGTAGGTCAGGTTCCAATTCTAAAAAAATATAATTGTGAGAAACCCGACATATTTAGTTTATACACAAAATTAACTGCTATTTAATACTTGTTGGGTTGCTCGATTTTGAAATCTGACGATTTCAGACCAACGGAACCCAACCTACTATTTGCTATTTTTTTAATTGTCTATAAATATTAGTAAGAATTAGTCAAAGTATGTTCATCTAAAATTCCAAGCATTCTTGTTGTTTTTTCTATCCTATCAATCTATATTGTTATCTAAGAAATTAATAATGTGAGGTAATAGATGGCTATATCAGAAATAACATATAAAGATAAAAAAATAACAATTGACGACCTACCAAATTTATTGGTAGGTGCAGATACAGAAGTACCTACTCTGCACGGTATGAAACGGTATATAAATTTTGACAATGCAGCATCAACTCCAACTTTTCAACCAATAGCAGATTCTCTAAAATCGTTTCTAAGATGGTATTCCAATGTTCATCGGGGAACAGGTTTTAAATCGCAGCTTTCCAGTTGGGCATTTGAAGAATCCCGTGACATTGTTGCCGACTTTGTCGGAGCAGACCTCTCCAAACAAGTTGTGCTTTTTACTAAAAATGCAACCGAAGCAATCAACAAGTTGTCATCAAGATTAGTTTTTGAAGAGGGTGATATTGTTATTACTACCTATATGGAACATCATTCAAACGAACTTCCCTGGAGACGAGTTGCCGAAGTTCAGCATGTTGGTTTAAACGAAGACGGCACTATTGACACTGATGATTTTCTTGCAAAATTAAAAAAATTCGGTGACCGTGTAAAATTGGTTGCCATTACAGGTGCTTCAAATGTTACCGGATATTTAAACGATTTAGACTTTTTTACAAAAGAAACTCACAAAATTGGTGCTAAAATTTTAATAGATGGTGCCCAACTTACTCCGCACCGCCCGATAGATTTAAAACCAAATGACCCTGAATGCTATATTGATTTTTTTGTGTTTTCTGCTCACAAGATGTATGCACCATTTGGAGTTGGTGTTTTAATTTCTGACTTAGAGACCTTTGAACAAGGTGATCCCGAGCAAGTTGGTGGTGGTGTGGTTGATATTGTGACACTTGAGGAAGCGTACTGGGCGGATTTACCCGAAAAAGAAGAAGCAGGCACTCCCGATATTGTCGGCGTAGTGACGTTGGGACACATGATTCGCCTGATTCAGCAAATAGGATGGGATGCGATTGTAAAACATGAAGCAGAGCTTACAACCTATGCATTGACCGAACTCAAAAAAATACCCGAAGTAAAATTGTATGGTGATACCGACCCAAACAATACGATGAACCGACTTGGGGTTATCTCTATGAACATCGCTGATGTGCCTCACTATTTAGTAGCTGCTGTTTTAAGCTATGAAGGAGCTATCGGTGTGCGTTCGGGATGTTTTTGTGCTCATACCTATGTGAAAGAACTTATGCATGTAACCAAAGAAGAATCTAAAATTATGGAACAGCAGATTCTCAACCGTGATCGTTCCGGTATTCCGGGTACTATTCGTATGTCGTTTGGCATTTATAATACCTTTGATGAAATTGACCGTTTTATTGAAATGATTAAAAAGATAGTTGCCGGCGATTACAATAAAAATTATATTTTAAACAAAGAAAAAGGCGAATACACTCCCGAAGGTTTTGCCTTTAATTTCAAAGAGTATTATACGTTGTAAAAATAATTATTTTGATAGTTCCCCTGCGAATACAGAGGACTATCTTAGTAGTTCGAAACCCCTGTGGTTTCGACTTAACTGCAGTTTTGCAGGTAGGGTTCCGTTGGTTTGAAATCGTTAGATTTTAAAGTCGAGAAACCCGACAAAACGAACTAATTGTCGGACAAGAATGTCCGACCGACTGGATTCCAGCCTTCGCTGGAATGACATTGATAAGGCAAAAAAATATGGCACATGTTGTAAATAAAGAAGCTGATGCAATTTTAGATAAAGAATTTAAAGTTCTCGACCATGGTTTTGTCAGGCTGGTTGATTACATGGGTTCAGATGATGCCATCGTGCAGGCGGCACGGGTAAGTTATGGTGCAGGCACCAAAAAAGTCTCTGAAGACAGAGGGCTTATCAGGTATCTTATGCGTCACAAACACACTACTCCGCTTGAGATGGTTGAATTCAAGTTTCATGTTAAACTTCCGATTTTTGTTGCCCGCCAATGGATTCGGCATCGTACTGCCAATGTAAACGAATATTCCGGTCGCTATTCGGTTATGAAAGGTGAGTTTTACACTCCCGAACCGAGCGAAATCCGTTATCAGTCAACTGTTAATAAACAGGGGAGATCATCAAAAGAAGTTCCCGATGAACTGAAAAACGAAATGCTCTCCTATATGGAAATTTCACAAAAAGAGACATACGAAAAGTATATGAACTATGTCGATGAAGGTATTGCCCGTGAGTTGGCTCGAATCAATCTGCCTCTTTCGATGTACACCGAATGGTACTGGAAAATCGATTTGCATAATCTGTTTCATTTTCTGCGTCTTCGTATCGACCCGCATGCTCAAAAAGAGATTCAGGAATACGGACTTGTTATGGCGGAGATGACTAAAAAAGTAGTTCCAATTGCCTATGAAGCGTTTATGGATTACTCGGTGAATGCGGCGTATTTTTCAGGTGTTGAGATGAACATCTTAAAAGACTATCTCAAAGATTTTGACCTGACAGTAGACCAACTTCACGAACGCGGTATCTCCAAACGCGAAGCCAAAGAGATGATTGAAAAAATAAATAGGCTGAAAGAGTAGTAGGGAACTGGCTTGCCTGTTCCTAAAAGTAAAGTAGGTCGCGGTTCCGTTGGTTTGAAATCGTCAGATTTCAAAATCGAGAAACCCGACATGTTTTCTATTTACATAAAAGTCTGAATCACATCGGTTCCTTACAAGCTTCCACCGCCCCTCTCCGGCGGAGCCGGAGTCTAGAACAATAACAAAATGGCAAACAAAAACACCCCTTAATTCCCTCTTGAAAGAGGGGGAAACAACAATTATAAAAATATTGCCGACTAAATAAATTTGCTCAAACCGTTTCTGCACTGGTTTCCGTCTCCGACGGAAAGGAGTAGTGAGGAATTGAAAATCCTGTTTCAAATTAAAAATATCGCATAAGAAAAATAAATTGTAGGGCGGAAATCTTTAGCATTTCCGCCATCAATGGCAGAACCACTAAAGGCTTTCAGTCCGCCTTGACGGGGTTCTGCCCTACAAGACCGGTTTCCGTCTCTGACGGAATGCAGTTTCGTAATAATCTTGTGCATGGCAGACACACCGTCTGCCCGTCTTGATTCAAAATAAATTGTTGTTTGATAGATTATTATATGAAATATATCTTATAATTTATATATCTCGCTTAGAATTCTTCAAACTTGACTGAAAAAGCGCCAATGTGTATCGTTGATTATGATATTCAGAGTTTGTACTGTATAAACAGAAGTAAATTCTTTACAAGAAGAAGTCATAGAAAACAAATATTGAAAGATAAATTTAGCATTCCTCAGGAAGAAGGATACATATTATGGAAAGAAGAGATTTTATTCATTATGGTGCTATGGGTTTAGCGGGAATGGCATTATTACCGGCAAATCTATATGCTGCAGAAACTAAAACAACTAACCAAAAGCTCTTTCCGTCTCCATTGCCCTATTCAAAAAAAGGAGAATGGAAAGAGTTTAAATTAAATATTGAAATCGTTGAACAGGAACTAGCTCCAAGTATGAAAATTCATACTTTGGCATTCAACAGTACTGTTCCCGGACCTGAAATAAGAGTAAAAAAAGGCGATAAGGTTAGGGTCAAATTCAAAAATAATACCGAATTGAATCATACTATTCATTGGCACGGAATATATGTTCCTTGGCGTATGGACGGTGTCCCTTATGTTACTCAAATGCCAGTCATGCCCGGGCAGGAATTTATATATGAATTCACAGCAGAACCTTACGGCACTCACTTTTACCATTGTCATTGGGGAACGCTATTACACATGCAGTCGGGTATGTATGGAAGTATTATTATTGAAGATGATGACGATCCTATAAAAAAGGTATTCCCGTATGACCGTGAATATACATTAATATATTCTGCTCACGATGTTAATTTTATAAGAAATGAACTAAACGGAATGCTGGAAAGAATGAAAGAACGTTCTTATCTTATGAAAACAGGAAGGTTTAATGCTGAAAGGTTTAACTTGTTTGACACCGAAAAAGAACTTTTAGGTGCTATTGAAACAGGTTATCAGCCCCCTTATTTAGTAAACCGAAGAACTGCCGCCGATTTACCTGTTCCAAACTGGTTTACGGTTAACGGAAAATCGTACCCTTCAACCCCGTATTTATTTATTAATTCAGGAGAAAATATCCGTGTAAGATTGATTAATGCCGGAACTGAAAACCATCATCTCCATTTACACGGACATGATTTTTGGATGGTTTGTGATGATGGTATTCCGGTGCCAACACCTTGGCAAAGAAATACTGTGTCGTTAAGCCCCGGTAAAACCTACGATATTATAATTGAAGGAAATAACAGAGGTATTTGGACTTTCCATGACCACGATACAAGACGGGTGACCAACAACGGACTTTACCCCGGAGGTAATTTACTGGCTTTGGTATACGAAGACCTGCCGGAAGAAGAAAGAATGGTCATGAGCATGGGTAAAATGAAAATGGATAATATGAACGGCAAAAAAAATATGCTCCCTAAAATAGCCTTGGATGAATAACCGGATAGGAAAAATATAAAATGAAAAAAAGTATACTAATAGTTCTGCTCATAGGATTTGCTTCAGTTGTTCAAGCACAAGTTTCAGCCGAAATTGAACTTGGTGCTAAAGGAGTGATGTCCGGCAATATTCAAAATGATAATACCAATACCGCTTCAACTGTAAGTGATTTTTCTGACAGTCAACTTCTGCTCGGTTTCATAGAGAAACTTTACAATGCTTGTATAGGACAGATGGTTTTCGGAATTCAGTTTCCCGATGCCGATTCTGACCTCGGTCAGGTTTTTTATAATCATGTTTTTATAAAACTCGAAAATAAAAATAATATTTTTAAATTGGGCAGGTCTACAACCCAAACAATTTTAAATGAATTTCCTACACTCAGAGATGATGATGCTATATTATTTAATTACTCTCTTAATCCGTTTTCTGCCGGAATAAATACTCAGGACAATCAATATGGAAATGTAATAGAATTTACTCACATTTTTAAACAAAGATACTGGCTTATATTACACGGTGAAAACTTTGTGGATGCGTCAGAACCTGATAATTTTGAATTAAACTCCTATGGTGCCTCAATGCAATATATTGTACCTGAAAGTCAAAGATGGAATAGAGATGTAATTCAAAAAATTGGAATTAGTTACAATAATTATCTGACCGACCGTTCAGGATATAGCGGGTATGAGAAATCACTTAAAAATGTTCTCGGTACTGTTACACTAAATATTAAACCTGACCCTATTAATTTTATCGACTTAAAAATACAGGGTATTTATAATGTCGGATTTTCTGAAGTAGACAGTTTAATTAGTTTCTCTGAATATGTAAGGTCTCCGTCAACTTCTTTCTTTGGTACAGTCAGATATCTATACCGTAAGTTAGAAAGACCATATATTCAAACATCTGCAGGTTTCGGATATAAATCTTTTTCGGAAGTACAGGGAAGTGAACAATTTATGGGGATTGCAAATTTGTTTTACCGTATAGGTGAAAATTTTGATATTGGACTCCAATACAGATACCTAAAAAACAGTGGACAATCAGCAAATCTTTTTGGCAAAGACGAACACCGCTTACAATTCACATTAGTGTATTCAATTAATCAATTGTTTAATAACCAATTTGATGACAGAAACTCTATTCTGAATTTAGAACACGGCTATCTAAAATAAAAATAAAATTTCGGTTAAGTCGGGTCTGATTTTCTTTTAGAAAATTATGACCTGACTTTTTTTATGCGGTCATTTTCTATTAGGTAAAATATTTGTGCATGGCAGACGCCCCAGTCTGCCAATCTTAAATAAAGCCAAAAACAAGATTATTTTTTACTTGTACAATTATCATAACAATCTGTATAATAAATAATCATGAATAAAAGAGTTATTTGGACATTTATATCATTAGTCTCAATAATCACACTCGCCATCTACTGGTCGACGGCATACCAAACTATAACTTGGTGGGACAACAGTTCATATCCGATAGCAGCTAACTGTCTCGGAGTCGAATCACCCCCCGGTTCACTGATTCTCACAATTATTGGATGGATTGTTCTCAAACTGACATTTTTTGAACCAAAAGTTTTTGCTCTTAATCTGTTTGCGGGTTTACTTGCGGTTGGTACTATTGTACAACTGTTTTATATTGCTCTCTTACTCCTGAAAAAGACATATCCAAAACAGAAAGTTCACTCGCTATCTCTTGTAGGTCTCAGTTTTGGTATAATGACCTTTGCCTTTTCAGTAACATTTTGGACTTATGCCATTCAGTTTACACCATATATGCTGACTACCTGTATGACGGCGGTAATTTTGTATCAACTGATCAGGTTTTGGTTTGAGGAAGATAGACAGAAAGTTGTTTTTCTTGTTCTTGTCATCGCTTTTTTAATAGGACTAGATTTTTCAATTCATCGTACTAACGCTCTATTGGTTCCCGGGTTTATCGGTATAATCTTTTTAAAAGATATAAAACTATTTCTCAAACTCAAGTTCTGGCTTTACGGTATTGTAGGGCTTTTTGCAGGACTTGCGGTGCATCTGCTCAAAATACCGATGGCATCAACAAACCCTATTGTGAATTTTAATAATCCCAATACTCTCTCTCGTTTTTATGATTATGTCTCACTCAAACAATACGGCGGCGGTTTTTTAACCAATGTCTTCACCCGCAAAGCTCCTGTCTTTTCGGTACAGACAATGGATTACATCGATTCATTTTATAACAATTTTATATCTATAGACTCGCCCCTTACTATTGTTAGTGTATGCACAGGACTTATCGCACTGGTCGGAATTTATTTTCTATTTAAAGCGAATAAAAAAACAGCACTCATGCTTCTTATGTTATATGTTGTCACAACAGTTACGACAATTTTTTATTTTAATATCCAAGAAAACTTTTTTAGAACATTCACCAGACACTATCTGCCGTCGTTTGTTCTTTTTTCTATATTTATAAGCTATGGTGCTTCAGTTATTTTTACTTCTTTAAAAGAGAATTCAAAAACTATAAAAATTGGTAAAATACTTCTGATAGTTATTTTATTTCTCATGCCGTTAAATCAGATTCTTCGTAATTATAAAACGCTTGATGGAAGCCGCGACAGTTTTGCCTCTGACTATGCTAATAATATTTTAGACACTTTGCGTCCAAATGCGATTCTGTTTGTTATGGGCGATGTGTTCTACCCGATTTTTTATATGCAGCAGGTTGAAGGCAAACGAACTGATATTGATATTATCAGCATCAGTTTAACAAATACACAATGGTATGACAAACAATTAATGTCAGACCATTATAATCTGCCGCTTTCGTTAACCGAAGATGAGATTTTAAAAATTAGACCGATGGCATGGAGCGATACAACTATTGAAATTCCATTTGATGGGAATATAAAAGAATATCAATTAGCATCGGTAGATTCCATTCAATCGGTTCCGATTCAAATTAAACCTACATACGCAGATAAATATATTATGGGACAGGATTTGTTTGTTCTGAAACTGCTTGAGCAAAACAAATGGAAACGTCCAATCTATTTCACTCAACCATTAGACTGGCTAAAAGATTTTTTTCGACCGGAGGGGTTAGTCTGGCAGTTAGTACCGCAATCACCGGCTGACCTTAACACAGAGATTCTGCAGAGGAATTTGATTGAGAATTATTCATATCATGGATATGCTAAATCAAATCGACCGCTCGGATTTACATCTAAAATGATAGGCAATAATCTTTGGAATACATTTCTGCAACTGGCTATGTATCAAAAACAGATTGGCGATATAGAATCTTCTCAAGCGACTATTGCATTTGTGAAAAAACATATTCCTCTTGAGCGAGTTGTTCGTTCAGAAAAATCAATGGAGCGTTATACAAATATTCTCAAACAATTGGAGCAATGACAGAAAGGCAGTATTTTTGTAGGGCGGAAATCTTTAGTATTTCCGCCCTACTGTCATATCTTCCACCACTCCTCTTCGTGCTTGTCACGGAGTCCAGAACAGGGACAATACTGCTGTTGATAAAAGGTTGAATGAAAGTTTTCAAATAAATCTACTAATTTGCTCTAATCGTTTCTGCACTGGTTTCTGTTGTATCGGTTCCTCATTTACTTTAGCAAATTGTGAACTGACACTTTCGTTAGTTCTCAATCCGCCTAGGCGGCTAACAAAACTAAAAGAGATGGTCGTAAATATTTGTATTGGAGATATTGTGATATTGATTTAAGAGTATTAGATTGATATAATTCACTTGTAATAATGTAATTATAATATTATTCTTGGATATGAATAATTTTAATTCGCCAATTATAGACCTATCTAAAACCATCTTAGAGTTATCAAATTATTGTGCTGAAAATATTCGTCCTAAACTGACTTATGAAACGGAAAAAGAAAATAATATAAATTGGGTTTCGATTTTATTTGAGTTTCAATTTTTACTATTTCATTTGGTAAGTCGACGGAGCCTTGTCAGGATTGGCAAAGAAAAACGTAGCCTTCTTCTTGAAGAAATTGTGCCAATAGTAATTGAAACTACAGTAGAAATAATTTTTGGACATTGGTCCCCTGAACTTAAAGAGGGCATATCTAATGATTATTATGAAAACTTATCCATTGCAGAAATTGAATATGGAAATTGTCAAGGAGTTGATCCAAATGACGAGAATTATAACTTGAAAGATTCTTTGTTTCATAAATTCGGTTATAATATTGCCAATTATATCAGTAAACCTTTAAATTTATTCACGGTTTTGGATGTTCAAAAACTAATTCTTACAGAATTAGTTGATAAACAATTTAATGATTTGATAGATAACGCTTGTGATTATAAATAATTCAGTGCATGGCAGACAGCCCCCGTTTGCCAATCTTAATTCAAAATTTATAACGTCAGTAAACTGTCTAAGTAACCTGTAAACTGTTCGTAATGCATTGCTCCGCTGAACGATTCGGTCATGCTGTTTGTACGGGGATTGAATACCTTCATAACCTTACCGGTACGGTCGACAAAAATAGTTGTAGGAACAGACTGGATTTTAAACCGTTTTACTAACTCATCCGATGAAAACATCATCATTTGCCATTTCATATTATTCTGCTCGGAAAATGCGATAACTTTTTCAGGGGTGTCTTTGACAGCAATGCCTATAAACTCAACACCTTTTTTCTTGTAAATTTCGTATGCTTTGACAAAAGCAGGAATTTCTGCACGGCACGGAGGACACCATGTACCCCAAATATTTATAACAACCGGTTGTTTACCAATCCATTCCGATGAATTCCGAATTGTCCCTTTGGTATCTTTTACCGTAAAAGAAACTATATCTGGATTAACCGATTGTTCAACTTTGTTTGAGTCATTTGTTTTAGATTGTTGTGACTGTGTGTTTCCGCCACATGAAACGAAAAAGTAAGTAAAAGATAGAACAGCTATCAGAGTAAGAATTTTATTTGTCATAGTTTTCATTTTTATTTTTTATCCGTCGGTGGTTGTACAGTGTTACCTGTAGAATCAAGTTCAACTTTTTTAATTGAATTAAGAGCATTAATCCAAAAATCTGCAGGAGCATATCCTGATTGAGAATGTAATTTTTTCCCCGAAGGGGTCAGCCACCAAAAAGTCGGGTAGCCTTTTACTTTAAATTCTTTTTTTGTAAGGTCCCGCTCTGAAATTTTATACCCGTCAATCTCTAACATATTTTGAGATTCACCATTTACTTTTACAGCAATAAAATCATTATTTAAAAGATTGATAACTTCTTTTTTGGTAAACACTTCTCTATCCATTTTTTTACAATAACCACACCAAGTGGTATAAAAATCAATAAAGATAAATTTGTTCTGCTCTTTTGCCATTGGAAGAGCTTTGTCTAATGAATACCATGTGATACCATCTTTTTTTGATTCAGGTGTGCCGGCAAACAGGCTTTGTGATGCAAAAATCAGCAGTAAAACCGGAATGATGATTTTAGTAATTTTCATGAATTTTCACCTATGTTGATAAACTGTTTTCTTTCTTATTTAAAGGTCTGAGATAAGCTCCATTTTCACCTAAAAGTTCTTTTAATCGGTTTAGTAAGGCGAAATTAATAGCAACTGCATACTTTTCAGACTTGATATATACTTCCGAGCCATTCTCTCTGGCTGCTAAAAGAACAGGAGATGGACCTTTATACTCTGTCAGTGATTCCAATGCCCTGTCAATTGTTGTATCGGAGCAATCAGCATCTATCTTTATAACCAACTGACAGTTAAATCGTTCCGTTAGTTTTTCAATCGGCAGAGCTTCTGTACAAATAATTTTTGCCGCTTCACCTTCTCTGGTTGAGACTTTACCCGACATTAATACCATTTTTTCTATGTCGATAAATTCTTTGTTTTTCTCGTAACAACTTGAGAAGATAATAAGTTCAGTTGTACCGGAATAATCTTCTAAGGTGGCAAACGCCATTTGGTTACCTTTTTTGTCAATCATCGTTTTTATGGCAGCAATAATTCCGCCGACAGTAACTTCTGACCCGTCTTTCACTTGTGAAAGATTACCAATTCTGCAGGTGGTGAAACATTCAATAGTATCTCTATATGTATCAAGAGGATGTCCTGAGATATAAAATCCAAGCATCTCTTTTTCCATTTTCAACTTTTCACTATTTGAAAACTCATCTAACTGTTTTAAAACAGGGGCAGTTCTTTCAATAGCTCCTCCGGAATCAGCAAACAGGTCATGAGAATTATGTTTTTCGGCGATTTTATGTCCAAATTCCAGCATTGCTTCAACAGCCTCAGCTTTTTGGGCTCGATTTCCTTTGAGAGAATCACAGGCTCCTGCATTAATAAGCGATTCTATTGTTCTGCGGTTAAGAGCTTTAAGCGGAACCCGACTTACAAAATCAGCTAAGTCTGCGAATTTTCCGTTTTTGATAAGTTCTGTTTCGATTGCTTTTGCAGGACCTTCACCGACATTTTTAACCGCTTTTAAGCCAAACCGAATTTTATCTCCGACAACTGTGAAATTCATTTTAGATTCATTTATGTCAGGGGGAAGAACTTCAATACCCATTTTACGGCATTCTTCTAAAAACATATAAATACGGTCAGCAGAGTTTATTTCAGAAGTCATCAGAGCTGCCATAAATTCTTTGGGATAATATAATTTCAGCCAGGCAGTCTGATAGGCAACATAAGCATAACAGGTAGAGTGTGCTTTGTTAAATCCGTAACGTGCAAATGTTTTTATTTGGTCAAAAATATCCTCAGAAATTTTTCTGTCAATATTGTTGGCATCAGTACCTGCCAAAAATTCTTTTTTCTGTGATGTCATCAGGTCAGCATCTTTTTTCCCCATTGCTTTTCTCAAGAAATCAGCTTTGCCTAATGAATACCCCGCCAAATAGTTGGCAATATGCAAAACCTGTTCTTGAAAAACAATAATGCCGTAGGTACTGCTTAATATTTTTTCTAAAATCGGATGGTCAAACTTTATTGATGCTGCCCCTTTTTTTCGTTCGATATATAAATCAATCATACCCGAATCTAAAGGACCCGGGCGGTAGAGTGCATTCATTGCGGTAATATCGGTAAAATTTTCAGGACCTAATTTACGAAGATAGTCCCGCATACCGGGAGATTCAAACTGGAAAATACCGGTTGTATCGCCTCTGGCAAAAATTTTATAAATCTTAGTATCTTCAAGCGGAACATTATCTATATCAATCTCAACATCGGGATGAGTCTCTTTAATAAACTTCAGAGTATCGTCAATAACAGTTAAAGTACGAAGTCCCAAGAAATCCATCTTCAACAGACCGATTTCTTCAACCATCTTCATATCATACTGAGTTGTTATTTCGTCTTTTGAACCTTTAAATAGAGGGACGTAGTCAGTGAGTGCCGAGGGTGCAATTACTACACCGGCAGCATGAGTAGAACAATGACGTGCCAGACCTTCAAGGGTCAGCGAATAATTTAAAAGACGCTCAATACGCTTATCGGTTTGTGTCAGTTTTTTTAATTCCGGTACTTTTTTTAAAGCTTCATCAAGAGTAACTCCGGGACCTTCAGGAACCATTTTGGCAATTTTGTCAACTTCAGCATACGGAATACTCAACACCCGTCCGACATCACGAATAACACCGCGTGCCGCCATAGTTCCAAAAGTAATAATTTGGCAGACATTATCTTTGCCATATTTTTCTACCACATAGTGAATAATTTTTTCTCGACCCCGGTCGGCAAAATCAATATCAATATCAGGCATTGAAATACGTTCAGGATTCAAAAACCGCTCAAACAGTAATTCAAACTTTATCGGGTCGATAGTTGTAATTTTTAAAGCATACGAAACCAAAGAACCGGCAGCAGAACCACGACCGGGACCAACCCGAACACCAATAGAGCGGGAATAATCTATAAAATCTTTAACAATAAGAAAATATCCGGCGTAACCCATTTTTTTGATAACGCCTAATTCATAGTCTAATCGCTTTCGTACTATATCATCAATTCCGCCGTAAAGACGTTCGCAGCCTTCTTCGCAAAGATGTTTCAAATATATATCGGGTTCAACAAACGGTTTAGGTATGGGGAATTTGGGGAGTTTTAAATTTCCAAGCTCTATTTCAAGATTGCATGATTCGGCAATATGAACTGTGTTCTCCATCGCAGGTTTGAAGTCACCAAAAAGACTTTCCATCTCATCGGCTGATTTGAAATAAATCTGGTCGGTATTGTATTTCATCCGTTTTTCGTCTTCAACATTTTTACCGGTCTGTATACAAATCAAGGCATCATGGGCATCCGCATCCTCCTGACGAAGATAATGGCAGTCATTCGTGACAACCATAGGGATTCCGGTTTCACGTGAAATAGCATCTATTTTGGGTATATTATTAATCTCTTTATCTATACCATGATTTTGAATTTCTAAAAAGAAATTTCCCTCACCAAATATATCCTGCAGTTCTCTGGCAACCGCAACAGCCCTATCGGTATTGCCATGCATCAGATTCCAGTTAACTTCACCTTTTAAACATGCAGAAGTTGCAATTATTCCCTCGGCATATTCTTTTAAAATCTCTTTATCAATACGGGGACGGTGATAGAACCCTTCTAAAAAGGCAGATGAGGTCAGTTTGATTAAATTTTTATAGCCGATTTCATTTTTAGCAAGCAGTACCATGTGATAGCCACCGTCGGGATGTTCCCTTGATGGTTTTTTATCAAAACGGGAGCCTCCGGCAACATACGTTTCACATCCGATAATCGGTTTGATGCCCGCTTTTTTGGCTTTTTTATAAAACTCAATAGCACCAAACATATTACCATGGTCGGTTATTGCAAGGGCAGGCATTTTTAAGTCTATTGCTTTTTGAATAACAGCATCTAAACGGCAGGCTCCATCCAAAAGTGAATATTGACTATGGGTATGCAGATGTACAAAATTAGCGTATTTCACTTATGAAATCGTCGCTTTCTTATTGGAAGTTACAGAATAATTCTTATATATAATAAGTACGATGAAATAAGATAATTATCAATCTCTTTTTGAAAAAATTATAAATAAAGAGTGAATTTAACCTTGAGTAAATATTTGTAGCGACAGGACATTCCCCTGTCTGAAATGAGCCTAAAGCTCTTTTCAGAATAAATAAACTACATGCAAAAGGGTTTGTTGAAAAACCTCTTATTTACCCCATAAATAATTTTGACGCTTGCCAATAATCGATTTTATTGTATATTAAACTAACTATAATACATAAACAGTACTGCTTGACTCTTTGGGGAGCTACTAAAGATGAAACTAAAAATATTTACGTGTTACATAATAACATTTGTTTTTTTACTTTTATTCGGCTGTGATACCAATGGAATAAATAAATCGGAGACGACTAACACATTTACACTGACCGGTAGTCATTGTGATGTTATTTCCTATGATTTTAATACAGATTTCGACTCCTTGGCAGATTCAATAGTCTGGTCTTCTGATATAGGGACCATTGATACAAACGGTTTTTGGACATATGCTCCAACTCTTGCCGATGTTGACAATCTAGTTGTGGTAACAATTACTGCTTCTTCTAAAGAGAATAAATTTGTCTCTACGGTAAACTTGAATTTCACTAACGAAGCCCCAAGTATTGACTGTTCTGAAGCACCGCTTAACGTGAGATCTGGCAAAGAAACTAATTTTTATGTTAGAGCAAGAGATGACTGTGATGGAATTTATTTTTATGTTGTTTCCGGTCCTGCTGCTATAGATTCTGTGACCGGGTTATTGACAATAAATGCGATGGCAGGTTTAGAATCTCAGACAATCGTAGTTGAAGCTACTGATGGTAATGCTTCTTCAACATGTAAGTTTAATCTTTTAGTACATGATGGTTCTTTATATCAGGTTGAAATCCCATCTGTTGGTGATCAATCAGGTAATTTTGTATTTCAGGGAGGACATGTATCCGTACCTGTTAATTTAGTTACAGGTAACCAAATTGGTGGTTATGATTTATTAATCGCTTATGATAACTCTGCTTTAAGCTTCCAATCAGCTGTCCCGGGTGCTGACCTTACAGATAATTATTGGGAATATTTCACATATCGTTATGGTGCTGATGGTAACTGCGGAAATTCATGTCCTTCAGGCTTATTACGTTTAGTTGCTATTGCTGAAACATCTAATGGTCCTTATCACCCGTCAAACGGTGGCGTAACTGAATTAACCGTTTTAGATTTCTTAGTAACAAACGACCGTACATTTGAATGTCAGGAAATTCCTATTCGTTTCTTCTGGATGGATTGTGGTGATAATGCCCTTTCTAACTGGACTGGTGACAAATTACATATTTCTGAAATTGTTTTTGATGGTGACGAAACATTGTTTCCACCAAACGGTAATGAAATCCAAAATTTTGATTATGGATATCCTACCTACTTTGGTGCTCAAGATGTTGATTGTTTCACAGATCCAGTTAAACAACCAATTCGCGATATCTCTTTCAACAACGGTTGTGTCTTTATTGCTTGTGCCGATTCTATCGATACTCGTGGTGATATCAACTTAAACTCCGTACCTAATGAAATTGCTGATGCTGTTTTATACAGTAACTATTTCATCTATGGTATTGGCGTATTCACAGTAAACTCAGAAGGTCAAATTGCCGCTTCTGACGTTAACGCTGATGGTCTATCTTTATCAGTTGCTGATTTAGTATACTTGATTCGTGTCGTCGTTGGTGATGCTCTTCCTTTTGCAATGCTTACACCAATAAACGCTACAGTCACTAACAGCAATGGAATACTCAATGTAGATAAAGAGATGGGTGCCGTTTTAGTTGTTATCGAAGGTAACGTTACTGCTGACTTATTAGCTGATAATATGGAAATCCAATCTAACTTTGACGGTGTTAACACTCGCGTGCTTGTATATTCACTCGAAGGTAACTCTTTCTCAGGTGATTTTTTGCATGTTAACGGAAATATTATTTCTATTGAATTTGGTTCTGCAGATGGAGCTATAGTGATATTGACTTTATAATTCAGTGGTCGTCAGATGCCCTCACCTGCCGCCTACTTGAGAAAAGCGGGTTTGTGAACCAACATTATGTATTGCGACACAGCCTCCAAATTTGGAATGGGGTTTTGGTGTAATAGTGCAGTGTAGATTTGTATTTTTTACCCTTAAAAATTAACAATCCATAAAAAAATGAATGCTTATTTTTTTGAACGGAATTTTTTGGAGATTCCGGCACCTGCCATACCTAAACCAAATAAAAGCATTGTTGCTGGTTCCGGTACGCCCGGAGGAGTTTTGCCCGATTCGGCATCATGTGAAAATGGTGCAAAAATCCGACGGTCTTTATCGTTGTAACCGTATGCATCAAAATGTACATAATCAGATGTTGAAACGATAGAGAATCTGAATATTTGTCCGGTTGTCGGACCACCCATAGTAGGCATATCATAGACATCTTCCCAATCAGCAGCATCAGTGCTGGTTTGAGATGTGACTAACTGATCAATATACCAAGCGGGAAAAATTCCATGCCCCGGTAATGGACTATCTATTGGAGGAGTTCCCCATGTAAAGTCAGTATTTGAGTAAGAATTAACAGAACCATTATCAAGTGAGGTAATGGTAAGGTCTCCGGTTGGAGCATTATTACTGTTGCCAAATGAAGCTACCAAACCAATATCATAAATTGATTCTGTAGCGGAAATGTTTCCGGCAAGAACCCAGACTTCAAAAGTGCCGGCTGATGGTGCAATCCATGTCTCAGTTGTATTGTCAAATGTTCCGCCCGGAATATACAACTGTAGATTTGGAACCGCAAACGCAGATGTTGATAAAAACAGCACGCAAATGAGCATTAAAAACTTTTTGGTCATTAAAAATGTCCTCATAATTAACAATTAGTTTCAGTTTTCTGCTTAAAAATAAAGCAATAACTGTTCCCAAAAAACAATGGATTATATCACTGTAGAACGAACTGTTATTCCTTGTTGTACAACAGCTTAACGTACTGTCTTTGCGTCGTTTTAAAGCGGGTGATTTCATGTATATTAAAATATGCATATTGTAGCACAGAAATGAGTTTATTTTTTCTACTTTTATCTGTTTTTGAAACCAATACAGTTGTTTTATAAGACATTCACGATGATAATTTATTATATTAAGTGGATTGTAACTATCTTCTTTTATACAGAGAGTTAATAGCTCTATTTTCTATATTAAATTGTGGTTTTATTGACTTAAGTATAGTACAATTTCGTTTTATTCTGCTATATTATAGTAAGGTTAGTTGTTTAAAATGAAATAGATAAACTATTATAAAAATGACGGTTTTAAAAATAGGAGAGATTATGAATTATCAAAACGAAACATTACCGGAAAGTGCCAATAAAGTCGGCTCTACTCCAAGTATGAATGAAGAGACGGTTGTAAAAGGAATATTGAAAAATCATCTTGCTCCAAAAGGAAAATATGGATTGGTTGTTGTTGAAGAAGGAACTTTGCAGTTTGTTTGGGAAGATGACCCTGATAATATTTTGGATGCCGACCCAAATAATCCTATTGTAATTTTTTCCGAAAGATTTCACCATGTTGTTATTACCGGAAAAGTTATTTTCAGAGTTGAGTTTTATGAAATACCGGTTGCTATTGATGAAAACAAAAATGGTGAACGTCCCGGTGAAGATTTTTTGGATAGATAGAACTTAATTTGTAGTGACATCGCTTTGAGGCTGTGTCGCAATAGGCAATGTCAGTTCACAAACCCACTTCGTGGCTTCAGGAACAGACATAACATGGAGACAATTTGTATTGTGACACAGCCTCTTTGTTCTGTCCAATTGTAGGTTTGTAGGGGTGTTTCGTGAAACACCCTTTTTAGGTTCAGGTATACCAAAACCTTCATTTATTTGTCAAACACCCATTCTTTATAGTATTATTGTCTAAAATCGGTTTCTTACACGGTAATATTTATTTTTTCTTCTAAAAAAACAATGACACACCCTGTCAGTCCAATTAACTATTTTATTTACACGTAAAATGTGATATATTAATACAATAAAACTTCTTAAATTGGATGATATATGACAAAAAAGAAATTAAATATAAAGAAAGGTACAGCGAATATGGCAGTTACAACAGGTCCCGACCGTCAGAAAGCACTCGATGCAGCTCTTACACAGATTGAACGCTCTTTTGGTAAAGGCTCAATCATGCGTCTAGGTGACAATACGGTATTAGAGATTGAATATATTCCAACCGGTTCACTTGGGCTTGATTATGCCTTAGGATTAGGCGGAATTCCACGCGGACGGGTTTCAGAAATTTACGGACCGGAATCATCAGGCAAAACAACAATGGCACTTCATTTTATCGCCGAAGCTCAAAAAGCAGGCGGAACAGCAGCATTTATCGATGCTGAGCATGCTCTTGATGCGGTCTATGCCAGAGCTTTGGGCGTTGATACCGATAACTTACTTGTTTCTCAGCCGGATACAGGTGAACAGGCACTTGAAATTTGCGAAACTTTGATTCGTTCCGGTGCTATTGATATTATTGTGGTCGATTCTGTTGCCGCTTTGACTCCAAAAGCCGAAATCGAGGGAGACATGGGTGATTCTCACATGGGTCTGCAGGCTCGCTTGATGTCGCAGGCACTCAGAAAATTAACAGCTATTATTTCCAAATCAAAAACATCACTTGTATTTATTAATCAGATTCGTATGAAAATTGGTGTCATGTTTGGAAACCCTGAAACAACAACGGGTGGCAATGCACTCAAGTTCTACGCATCGATTCGTATGGATATCCGTCGTATCGCCACTATCAAAGATAACAACGAACCTATCGGTAATCGTACCCGTATTCGGGTAGTCAAAAACAAAGTTGCTCCGCCGTTTAGAGAAGCTGAGTTTGATATTATCTACGGCAAAGGTGTTTCACTTACCGGTGAACTTTTAGACAAAGCGGTCGATTGCGGTATTGTTGATAAATCCGGTTCATGGTTCTCCTATGGTTCTGAACGGTTAGGGCAGGGTCGTGAAAAATCTAAACAATTTTTAGAAGACGCTCCCGAAATCGCCGATGAAATCATGGGTAAAGTAAAAATTGCACTCGGCATGGTAAAAGATGATTCTGTGGAAACAGTAACAGAAGAAAAGTCGGAAGCAGTTGTAAAAGAGTCTAAGTAGGGGCGTTCCGTTGATTTCGAAATCGTCAGATTTTAAAATCGAGAAACCCGACAATAAATTTTTAAAGTTACCTCGCTTAGACGGAAAGCATGCTCCTGTTTAGTTTGTAAAAGAGCGGATTACTGTCCGCTCTTTTTTGTATGTATTTTTGATTTTATTATCTCGTTGACCTTTATGATATTTCTTCACATATTCTCACTATGTTACTCGCTATTGATATAGGCAATACAAATATTGTCATCGGACTGTTTGACGGTGAACGATTAAAAGATTTTTTCCGGCTTGCCTCAAGAGACAATTTTACTGCCGATGAAGCCGGACTGCTCATTTCGCAATGGCTGTTGAATATGCATTGCCAAAACGAAGAGATTGAATCAACAATAATCTGTTCAGTGGTGCCGCCCTTGACAACAACATTTGAAAATGTAGCCAAATCATATCTTGGATGTATCCCGACTGTTGTATCATATCGTTTAGACCTTCCAATCTCAATAGAGATTGATCAGCCTGAACAAGTAGGTGCTGATCGTATTGCCAATGCTGTTGCAGGGTTTCAAAAATTTTCCGGTCCGTTGATTGTTGTCGATTTCGGTACTGCAACAACATTTGATATTGTGAATGCCGAAGGTGCTTATATTGGTGGGGTGATTATTCCGGGACCTGAAACCTCGCTTGCTCAACTTGCTAAAAAAGCATCACGTCTTTTTGAAGTTCGCATAGAACCTCCTGATTCGGTGGTTGGAAAATCTACTGCGGGAGCATTGAAATCGGGTTTGTTTTATGGTACTGTCGGACAAGTTGATTTTATTATTGAAAAAATTATAGAAGAAACCGGTTTTAAAAACTGTACTGTAGTTGCAACCGGCGGACTTGCCAAAGGTATTGAAAAATTTTCCAAACATATTTCTTTTATAGAACCATCTTTGACTCTTGTTGGTCTGCGTTTAATTGATGAAATGAATCGGTAACAGCTTTATTGGTATCAAGTATGCCCTAATAAGTTCTCCACATTTCATAAAATAACTTTTCTTTGTAATCCTATTGTCATAATAGTGTTACAGCAAAATGGGTTCGTTTTGTGAAATATCGTTTTTTAAAACTCCTTTCCGTGCTTGCCACGGAGTCCAGTCCTTTCGCCATGAAAATAAACACACCCCTAATGTCATCTCGTACTTTCCCAATGTCATTCCAAACTTGGAATCTAACATTGTTGTTTTATAAATGGGTTCGTTTCGCATATAAAGGGAACCTAAAACTTCTAATTTTGTCGAATTTTTCGATTTAAGTAATTCTCCAACATTCGGTTAGGGTGAGATGGCTTTGTCTTTAAAAATGGCTTAACCCATTTTCGTTAATATTCTCAGACACCATCCTCAACTTGATTGGGGATTGTGAATAGAATTTTCTCTTTCATAATTAAGTTATTCATAGGAAAGGATGTGATAAGGAAGTAGTGAGGGTTTGTAGAGAAAGTGATTGATTATACCGTTTAACAAAGCTATTTTTATATTTAAATTGTTTCACTTAAAAAGATGGATGGCGTACCCCTGAGGTTTGTTTAAAAAACCACTAATTTTGGATACTATGATAAAGAAAATATTACCAATAATTTCAATCTGTTTATCTTTTTATGGCTTTTATATGTTGATGATTAACATAATTGGACTATCAAGTGAAATCAGTCTATTTTTGATTATAATTTCCGTTTTTCTTGTTAGTCCAACAATTATAGCTTATTTTATAATTACTAATAATAAAAAACAGTTGAAAGATGTTGAGTTAAATTCAAAGACAGGTAAAGATTTTAGTTTACTTGTAAAACCAATTGTAACTTATTTTTTCCTTGATATACTTATAATTATTGGTGTTCTATATTCATATTATTTTCTCATAAAAAATGATGAGTAGATCGGAAGAGCACACGTCTGAACTCCAGTCACACTGATATATCTCGTATGCCGTCTTCTGCTTGAAAAAAAAAAAAAAATAAAAACATAAT
>CAJVYT010000023.1 GCA_913009765.1 uncultured candidate division Zixibacteria bacterium | reverse complement strand
TAATACCCCCTAAGAGACCTTGCAAAAGAGCGACAGTAAGACCACCATACATAGTAGCCTGAATGACATCACGTAATTGATTAAAGGTGACATTTACTTGGTTGGGTGTCAACGGCATCAGACGGCGTAATTTGTGGATGAGCATTTCACCGTCGGTAAAAAAGTAATACATAGTAAAAATCATAAGAGCAAAATAAAATACCATTCGAGTTACATTTGATATAATCCAACTCGTTTGATTTAAAATTACCGCACTTGTATTTTGAACAGCATTTTTAATTATCTGTTCTGTTGTCATATTAGAAAAGTCATAGTAGTCATTCAATTTTAATTTTATTGATTCTAACCATGGGAGATTGATTGACAAGAAAGAATCTAATTCACCGGCTTTTATCATTCCATTAACTTTTACAACTGCTGTGGTTGCCTCGCCTACTAAAGCACCAAAGAGATATGCGACCGGTCCAATTATTAAAATGATTATAAGTAAGCAGAGCAATATAGAAGTAAGGGACTTTAATTTAATTATTTTTAATAATTTTTCATAGATAGGGAAAAATATAATTACAAAAACAGCAGCCCAACAGATAGGTGCAAAAAACGGAATAACTAATTGATAAAAAAGATAGAAAAATATTGCTGCAATCAAAAAAAACAATGTGATTAATATATATTCGCTTTTCATAGTTCTCCAAAAGAGTAAACAACCTGTTATAATTAAGTTCGCATTTTGAACTTATTCATAAAAAATGTGAGAAATTATCAGATTTTTATCAACAAAAAATAATAGCTACAAAAAAATAACTATTATTTCTACTGTAATTTATTTTTTAATGACAACAGATGTCCATTTTCATTCTTATGTAGTCTTTTTCTCTTTCACTTTCTGTTCAATATTATTCATGGCATGTAATATGTTGAAAGACTAAGGGTTATCCCTTGATGTTGCCGTCTTAAATAGTGTTAAAAACTGAGCAAATATAGTTAAAGCTACCGATTATTAGCACATTTGTTATCTGTGCATAATTTGCACATCATAGACTTTAAGCATCTTATTGAAATTCTTAAATAATTGGTATTAAGGATTTTATGAAACGGTCGATGTATAGGAGTAAGTAACTTAAGAAAAAACTGCGGGATGATTATGCCATAGTCTTATCCGCATAATGTAACTTGTCAAACAAGGAGTAACATATGGCTATTCGTAGAACTAAAACAAGACGCACACCAACCACACGTAGACCGGCTACTCGTAAAGCTGCTCCACGCAAATCTTCACCACGTAAAGTTTCTCGTCCATGGACAAGAGCTGAAATGTCTTTCATGCGCAAATATTACCGTCGTTATGAAACCGCATGGTGTGCACGTCAATTAGGTCGTACAGTTTATTCAGTACGTTACAAAGCTGTTGATTTATCTTTGAAAAAAGCATCTCCATCAGTATGGAGAGGTAACAAAGGTCCATCTAACGCATTTAAAGCTTATGGCAAATCAACAAAACCAACACCACGTAAAGCTGCTTCACGCCGCTCTCCTTCAAAAACACGTTCTTACAAAGCAACAGCAAAAAAAAGAACAACTCGCAAAGCTGCTCCTAAGAAAAGAACTCCACGTAAAGCAACAGCTCGTCGTGTAAAAAGAACTCGTCGTTACTAAGACATCTTAAAAATTCGTTATATTATATGTAACGGATTTTTTGATTATAGACCCGCATCCTCACAGGATGCGGGTTTTTTTGTGAGATATTTTAATGTGCATGGTTCGCTTTGAGAAAGAGTCAATTAGTTATTTACCTGTCTGTCAATTGCTGTATAAGTTAGTTAATTCGTAACCAAAATTATAATATATTAAAATAAAAGGTAATTTTGAGTTATGAGATTAAATAGCCAAGATAGTACAATTAAGCGTAATTATCTTCATAAGTATCGTTTTTTAATGAAAGAATACGAGTTAGTTAAAAAGAAAGAACATCCCAAGTATAAGTTTGTCTGGGAGTTTTATGAAGCAACCGATACTGACCGTCGAACATTTTTAAAGTATTACAATCGTTATAAGCAGAGCGGTAAAGAGAGTGATCTCCTGTCTCGTAAATGAGGTCCTAAGTGGAAGGGCAGATGCCCTCTTCCGATAGCTAAGTAGTCATAATTTAGAGTGATAATGATAAAAAAAGGGCGTTTTACTAAACGCCCTTACGAACTTTGGCGACAGGGCATTGTCCTGTCTTAAGGAACTTTAACGAAAATATTTTATTTTGCGGCTAAATAAAATTCGTTTACTTTTTCCCAGTTGATAATTTTAAAAAACGCCTGAATATAATCGGGACGACGGTTCTGATAATGCAGATAATAAGCATGCTCCCACACATCAAGACCCAAAACAGGTTTTTTCCCGACAGAAAGGGGAGAGTCTTGATTGGCTGTACTCATAATTTCAAGTTTACCGCCATCAACAACAAGCCAAGCCCATCCTGAACCAAATCGGGTGGCAGCAGCTTTGGCAAAGGCATCTTTGAACTGCTCAAATCCGCCAAGCTCTGAATTGACAGCATCAGCGACTTCACCTGCAAAAGGAACATCTTTTTTCATAATCTGCCAAAACGTTGAATGGTTTACATACCCACCTCCGTTGTTTTGAACAGCAGAGCGAATAGAATCCGGGATAGCGTTTAAATCTGAAATCAGTTCTTCTCCAGATTTTGCCGCTAAATCAGCATGGTCAGCCAAAGCATTATTGACATTGGTGATATAGGCGTTGTGATGTTTGGTGTGATGAATCTCCATCGTCTTCGCATCGATATACGGCTCAAGAGCATCATAAGAGTACGGAAGTTCGGGTAATGAATATGACATTTTAAAATCCTTTCAAATTTTTGTTTTCTATTATAAAATCATAAACAGTTTATGGTTCTGTTTGTTCCCGAATAAGCAAATAAATAGAGTAAATCGACCCTTGAATTTACTCAGAGTATACTTATACCAGTAAATAAAAGTAAAGACAGGTAAAGATAGCTAAAAAAGAGAAAATTAATCTATTATTTGCACTGTTTGCGGAACTAATCCGTATTATATTGTATTATAGATTGAAAATAAGATAAACATTCTTGAAAGGAATATAATAATATGATGACAAAATATGACCCGCAAACGGTTGGGTGGATGGAAAAAGAATTGGTTGATATCGGTGTGAAAGCCTTAAAAAATGAATCTGATGTTGAATTATTTATGAAAAAGTCGGGAACCTCGATGATTTTAATCAATTCAGTTTGTGGCTGTGCCGCAGGTGGTGCAAGACCTGGTGTTGGTTTTGCATTACAAAACAAGACAATACCTGATAATATCGCAACTGTTTTTGCAGGAGTAGATAAAGATGCAACCGCAAAAGCGAGATCGTATTTTTCCGAATTGCCGCCATCGTCACCTTCGGTAGCTCTCTTAAAAAATAGTCAGGTGGTGCATTTTATACCTCGGTCTGAAATCGAAGGGTTTGACTACGAACAGATTGCCGCCAAGCTGACCCCTGCATTTGATAAGTATTGTAAGGCTGAGGGACCATCAGTATCTGAAGAAAAATTGAAAGAGGCATTTAGTTCAGCAGAGCGAAATGGTCGTTAAGAATTATTTTAATAAGTCATACTGAGTGAAGACGAAGTATGTTCTGTAAATTATAAAAAGGCAGATGCTGTTTTCAGCGTCTGTCTTTTTTTATAACCCTAACCATTGAATAGCGGCACCGCAGGCAACTAAAGAAAAGCCGGCAAGAGCTGTTGACCATCGTTCAAGTTTACCGAGTGGGATTTTTTTAATTCCTGCCATTAGAACTGCAACAGTACCCATAATAGTAATAATAGTTGCTGCTCCAAAAACCAAAGATACTAAAGCAATACCGATACCACCGGAGACCGACCACGCCGACAGTATGAGAGGTATTAGTGATTCGCAGGGACCAAAAATAAATATTGTGAACAATATCCAAGGAGTCATCTGGGAGACTTTATTTTCGTGAACATGCATATGTTCGTCATTGTGGTTATGTTCATGGGAATGCTCTAATGAATTGCCATGGAAATGAGCATGACTGTGGGTTTCTCCACGCCATCCTTTTTTGAGTCCCCAAATCATAAATGCGGCACCGACTCCTATTAAAAGCCATGCCGATAGGTTTCCGCGAACGCCCTGCCAAAAAGCAAAACGGCTGTCAGCCCAATCGGCAGTTGCCATTCCAATCCAAGCAAGAAATATTCCGATTATCAATGAACTGCCGACATGCCCTAACCCACATAGAAAAGTAATAAGAGTTGTTTTTTTGCGTGACCAGTTCTGTGCTTTTGACATCATAATAAACGGAACATAATGATCCGGTCCCAAGATTGTATGTATGATACCCAATGTTCCTGCGGTCCAAAGTAGAACGATGAGGTTTCCCGATGCCAAGGCAGTTTGTAAATCAGTCATGACGGAATAATAGATTTATTAAACAGATGTGTCAAGTGAGTATTATGAACAATAAAAGAAAACATATAGTTGACTGAATCATCTGTTTTTGTGTGTGAAAACTCAAGTTTTTAGTGTGATGGTCGATAATTATCATAATGTCATGCAAAGCCATAAAAAGGAGAATATGATTTTATTATAAGGCACTAAAAAACTTAATCAATGAAAAGGAGCATATATGAATGAATTTTTCATGGCTTTTTTGATTCTTTTAGGATTATTTCTTGCCGTAAAAATTATTCACCTTTTAATGCAGGTTATTTCTTATTCCTCATTACTTGTAATTTTCATTGTGTTAGCATTGTTAGTAGCCGGTTATAGAGATTTACAAATACCAACAATAGATAACGAAACTACTCATACGATTGTAAAGTCGATTGAGAAAGTTGAGTTTTTGTTTAAATAATTTTATCATTGAATGATTTAATTTAAGGGATGGTAAACTCTTATAATAATTTCATATAGAAACCTCGCTAAGATAAATCTTAGCGAGGTATATTTTTTTAAGAAAAGTTTTGTTTATTAACTATTAAAAATCATTTTGTAGAATAATTCTATAACGAGCCTTTCCTGCTTTTAAATGCTCTATAGCATCATTTACTTTTGACATTGGAAATAATTCTGTTTGAGGAACGATATCATGCTGTACACAAAACTCAAGCATCTTCCGTGTTGTCTCAGGAGATCCAAGAGGAGAACCTGATATAGAACGTTGTTTCATAATGAGAGGGAATGCCCCAACCGGAATTGGTTCTAAAACAGCACCTACAAAATGAAGTCGACCTTTTGATTTAAGAGCATTGATATAGAGTTCCCAATTAAGTGGGACATTGACTGTTACAAGTAGGAAATCCAAAGAGTTCGCAATTTTTTCAAGAGCGGAATCATCACGAGAATTAACAATATTATGAGCACCCAATTTTCGTGCTTCGTCAGCTTTATTTTCTGATGATGTAAAAGCGGTTACATTGCAACCCCATTTGTTAAGAAACTGAATAGCCATATGCCCAAGTCCCCCTATGCCAACAACACCAACTCGATCAGTTGGCTGCACGTTATTTTGAATTATTGGGTTAAAAACTGTTATGCCGCCACAAAAGAGCGGTCCTGTTTTTTCAAGAGGGAGTTGATCCGGTATTGGAATCGCCCAACTGAAATGACATCTGACTCTATCGGCAAAACCGCCATGACGACCGGCGATTGTAGATTCATTATTTGAACAAAGATTATGATCCCCATCCATACAGAACTCACAGACCATACAGCTTTTAGAATACCAACCCAAACCGATTTTTTGTCCGACTTTCAAATGGGTAACTTTTTTACCCAATGCAACAATCTCACCTGCTACCTCATGACCGGGGACTAATGGATATGCCGACATACCCCATTCATTATTAATCATGGAAAGGTCTGAATGACAAATTCCACAATAATGAACTTTAATTTCAACATCTTCTGCTTGCAATTCTCCCTGAGAATATTCGAAAGATTCTAATAATGCTCCGGCAGATAAGGCGGCGTACGCTTTCACTTTGTTCATAACGACTCCTTGTGTATAATAGATTTTCTTAGTATATGATAGAAAGATATTCACAGGTCGTCAAGAAATACAATAAATAAATTCACAAAAAAACTGTCAAAAAATCTGACAGCTCTTTTGTCTACTTAGCGATGTTTGTTTGTCTACAGCTTTTGTAGTCTAAAATTCGCAGTACCACTATAATTAACAAAACTTACTCGAATTTTCCATGTGCCGGCAGTTCCAACTGTAGTCGGTTCATTGGCAGAGGCAACTAACCCGTTTGTGTATACCTGTGCTGAATCAGCATCGAAAATTACAATAGAAGCTGTCCCGGCTGTGGTTGTTGTAGAATGATCAATAGTTGCCTGGGTTCCGGTGTTTTCCCAAGAGTATTCAACTGTTGTTGTAATGTTTTCGCCGTTTGTAATTTGGAATGAAAAGGCATCAATGTTGTTTACAATCTCAGGAGAAAAATTTGAAAGAGGTACTGACGGTGGGTTGCTGCTTGAACAACCGATTGCCAGTAGGGCAAAGAGAAGAGATAAGATAATAGTTATTTTAGTATTAATCATAGTTTACTCACATACATTCATTTATGTTAGTTTCATCATATTTGATGTAAGTTTTAATCAATATCAAATTTATCGGGTTTAAATCTGATGCAACTGAGTGGAAATTAGCATAAAATTGTGCAATTATTGGACAATAATTACTAATGTTTGAAGGAGATATTTTGGGAGTTGGTTTTATTTCTTAGTCTTTGATTCCAAGCGATGTTAAAAGCAAATAACAAAGCCATGATATACCCATCCTGCCCCCAAGTCCATGCCCGCATATATAAAATGGTAAGAGAAAAAACAATAATTGCAATTAAAATTGCTCCTGTTATCTGAGTATCTTCTGATGACATTTTTATCTTAAAAGAATTAAAAGCAATTTTGAGATTTATGATAGTAATTGCCATCAAACTCATGGAACCCAAAATACCTGTTTCAGCTAAGTAGTTTAGAATAACATTATGAGTAGACATACCGCCTATACAAGACCAAACAGGAATAAACCGTAATTCCGGATAAATTTGATCAATTATTCTAAAATTTCCAATACCAATCCCTACGAAAGGATTATGTATAAATGCTTTAATGGCAGCAGTCCATAATACAATTCTTAAATAAACAGTTCCTTTAGGGTTGCTTAGAGCTTCAAAGAATAATTCAAATCTTCCGAAGGCATCCTTGAACAAAGTATCTTTAAAAAGAAATCCAATTACAATAACAATACTTACGGCAGTCAATAATTTAAATAGTTGTTTTTTGTATATAGTTTTTTTAGTACCATACATTTTTTTATACGCAAAGATTAATAAAAGAGGTGTTGAAATTACAACTGCTAACATTGGAGCTCTTGATTGCGTTGCCAATAGAGCAATAAATATTATGATAGTTATTACAGCGTACTTAAATCTCTCTTTTGATGACTCTGACCAAATAAAAAATGCAAATGTCATTGGGATAGCAGTCATTGCATAAGGTTCAAAAGCTAACCAAGAAGGTCCGAAAATTCTAACCTTACCTCCGGCGATTAAAAATAATATACAGTTTAATAGTGACAATGCAAAAACTTGGTAAATATAAAAAAGAAGAACTTTGCGAAGATTAAATTTAGGTATATAAATAACCATCGCTCGGTATGCTATATAAATTGTTATTATTCTAAAAGTAGGTACTATTGCGTATGATTTATTGAATGCAAAGACAGCTGATATTATTGTAGCAATAATAAGTATAATAAACGGTATATCAAGTTTTGTCATAACAAAATTTGTTTTTCCTTTTAATAAGTAATCGCTTACGATAGCAATTATAAAAATAGCAAAACAAATGTCATAAGGATGCAAGGCAAATCGTCCGATAAAAGTCGGATAGTAAATAGAAATTGATAATAAAAATAGATAGAAGCTTACACGAGGAAAAGTAACTAAGGAGCTTAAAAATAAAACTCCAAGATACATAATTAAAAAGTTTATTCTTCCTGTGGTTAAAAACAACAATACAGGTAGTGCTATAACGATAGCAATTATCCAAAGGACATACGGTATACTGGTTTTATCGATTGTTTCTGCTATATTCATCAAAATAATATCTATTAAAAAGTTTAAGTAAGTAATTATATTATTTTGAAACAAAATATGCAAGTATTTGGAGAAAAACGAATTTTTACTTTTTGTTTAAGCCCCAGTCATAGGCAAGATAGCCTATTTTAGTATCGGAATATGTATATCAAAAATCGTTCCGTATATTTTACAAACCAAATCTAATTCCCAGATAAAACTTATCTGTATCATAAGCTGACAGTTGCCACGTAAATGATAATTTTGTCATTAGTGGTAATCTACCTAAAGAAAAACCAATTTCGCTATATGGGTTGTTGCCGGTTTGAGCCAGTAACTCATCACTTGTATTATAGGCGTTATCTTTTAACTCACTCCAGAAAACACCTCCATGGATAGATAAACTGTAAGGTATTTTTTTAATTAAAGGGAGACCGGTTTTTTTAAACAGTTTTGTACCAAATCGCTGACTATAATAAATTGAAAAGAGGTCATTACCCGAAAAGTTTTTATACCTTAAAGTCCGGAAAGTCATATTTGCATCAAGTATATTTCCACCAAAATCCATAACAGTGTATCTTTGAGGTGGAAGGTTACCTGAAAGTTTTGTTGTTCCGTAGATCCCCAGCGAGAATGTTCCCAAGCTAAAAAATTGACGGTTTGTATAGAATTGTCCCAAAATAGTTGTATATTCTAAATCACTATTTAAAAACGAATGGTTAGATATCTCAGATCCAAATTGAATAAATGAATAGGGATATGTTGGATAGGAATCTTCTTTTCCTTTATTTTTTATCAATTGTGTTGTTTCATATTGAAAATTAAATTTTAACGAACGGAGTTCTCCATCTGAGATTGATAGATTTTTTCTGTAAGTTCTCTCTTTATTAAAAAGAGAGTAATTTGTATTATTTGTCATAGTATATTGATTAAAATCATTGTATGAAACCGACAAATAAGTTTGACGTATTGGGGTAATAGATGTACCTAAAGTAAACCCTTTTTCACGGTAGTAATCATACGGGTCATGTTTATACAAAAGTGATAGACCGGTGGCATTGCCATATCTTGATGAATTCACCGTTTTTCGTGTCTGGATATTATCATGATATGATATGTAGAATGTTAATCTATTTTTTTTTGATAAGGTGTAATTAAAAGCGTATAATTGCTGCCATAGTTTTGCATCAAATGCATAGCCTGCTTTTCCGAAGATAAATATTTTATCTTTATTGAAAAATTTACTCTTTCTATATCCAAGATAGGCACCTTCTACACGATTAAAATGAAACATATCCGGGTTATTGGTCGCGGTATAAAGTATGCCGGGAATTATAGGGAGTAATTTTTTGTAGAGAGATTTATTCTGTTTCACAGAATCAATATAGTCATACGCCTTTTCTTCTGTCTGAGTTAAAGGGATAAATCTGTTTGCCAGCCATTGGGTAGAATCAAAATCATCGGCATTTTCATCAACTTCTAATTCATATTTATTAAAAATTGTGTCGCCATACTCTTTTTCAAATTGATATCTCTGTAAAGCGGCAGTATAGGAAAATGAAATTTTTGGAACTAAAGGGAAAGAGATGTCAAGATTACCTTTGTATTTTAAAATAATGGGCATCCAATATTTATCCTCAAACAATTGGAATTCCTGAACTATTTGAATTTTTTTGAGATATGGATTATCTAAGCCTTCATTTATAGTAAAGTCAACCCCCATAATCTCATAGGTGTTGGCGTTTATCTGTATTGTGCCGATAAATAGTGGAGTTGTGCTGCTTTTAGGTTCAACTTCTAAAAGATAGACCGGTAAAGTATCATAATGAAGTGTATCCAGTAAATAGTAATTATAGTAATCTAAGGCATCTTTGGCAGTGGGTGAAACAAAGGAACCTCCCCAAAAGTCGATCCGGTTATTATTAAAATTTAGAACTTCACCAATAGTTATAAGATTGTCGTCTGCTTGTACGTTGGTTGATTGTTTACGGGCGGTGATTATTTCTTTGTATTTTGATGGATATTTCCAGTATGCGGTTAATTCTGTTTCAGTTATAAACCAAGGTTTTAAGGAGTCAGGATTTGATGCGTTCCACACAGTTGCTTTAGTATATGCGTCAAACTGATAACTGTTGAGCATAGCAAGTATCTTGTCTTTGTTGTGAATAGCTTCAAGAATGATTCTTTGGGCGGCATCATAATCTCTATCATACACTTTTATAGAGGGAAGCACTATCAATGAGGGATTGAGCCTGATTTCTATTTCGACAGTGTCTTTATCGATATTTATATCAGACGTATAAGTATAATATGCGATATGTGAGCATTTTAAAGTCGTTTGCCCCAAATTAAGATGTAGAATAAAACTTCCATCTTCATTTGTCATAACACTTTGCGAATTTTGAGATGAATTGATTGTGACAAATGCCGCCGGAAGATGAGTATTGGCATTGATTACCGTTCCTTTTAAAACAGCTGCTTTCGTAGTCGAAAATAATAATTCCGATACAAGCATTAAAAACAATATCGTTTTTGTCATCTTTATCCCATCAATATTTATTACTGAGCTATTTAATTGTTGTACGGTAATATTTATAAGCTGTTTCATAAAAACAAATATAAAAATAGAAAAATATATAATTATTGTGTCTTAACTAAAGTAAAAAGAGGTTTTTCAACTCCATTTCGGCATGCTGTTTTTTGTGATACTTCCTAAAGGGATTGTTGAAAAACCTTTTTTTTGGAGCATACTTCGACAGGCTCAGCATGACAAATTATAAGTTGTTGTCTTTCAAGTCACCCTGATCGGAGTAGAAAGATCTTTTTTCGTTGTGTCAGTTCCTGATTCACGAAACGTGAATTGTGAACTGATACTTTATCAACAGTCCCTAAAAAAGACAATATTTTGTTGTTGATTAGCTGTTTTAGAGTTTGTACATATAAAAAGCAAAGTAAATAAGAAGATAAATTCATTTATTAAACGTTAATAATATTATTATTTATGGACAAATTGGTTCTTACTTGTCTATTTTGCTGTTGACAATATGATAATTATATTTTATGTTAAATTTTAATGAGGCAGTCAGAAATTTGACTGTGGTAGGTTATAGGGATTTTTAAAAATATATAGGATTATTATTTGGCACAAATATTTCCGTCATGGACAAATAAACTCCCATTTATATTGATAATTGCTGTGGTAATAGGCGGAGCCGGAACAGCTGGGTTTTTCTATTACTATGCATCACCAAAATTTACCGATGTCGGTTACCAACCGGAACAGCCTGTAGAATACAGTCATAAACTGCATGCCGGTGATTTAGGTATTGATTGCCGTTACTGTCATATTTCGGTAGAAACATCGGCAGTTTCCAATGTCCCTCCTACCCGTACTTGTATGAACTGTCATACGCTGGTAAAAGCTGACTCTGATAAACTTGCAAAAGTAAGAGAAAGCTGGCAGACAGGCAAACCAATTGAATGGGTTCGAGTACACAAAATTGGTGAATATGCTTATTTTAATCATTCTATACATATTAAGAGAGGTGTTGGCTGTATAACCTGTCATGGAAATATCGCTGAAATGGAAAAAGTTACACAATCCGAACCGCTTTCAATGGGATGGTGTCTGGATTGTCACCGTAATCCGGGACCAAACTTGAGACCTGTCAACGAAGTTACCAATATGTATTGGAAAAAACCTGACAATCAGGCTGAATTTGCTAAAAAAGTTATTGAAGAGAAAAATATCTCTCCACCAGTTAATTGTGCAGGATGTCACCGATGAAAAAAGAAAACAAAGTGCAGAAAAAGAAATATTTCCGTTCTTTAGAACAGCTTGATGGCTCAAAAGAATATAAAGAAAAAGCACATAGGGAATTCCCTGAAGGTGCATCTGAAATGAACAATGATTGGTCACGCCGTAATTTTATGGGCATAATGGGAGCATCAATTGCACTAGCCGGTTTAGCAGGATGCCGTCGACCGAAAGAAAAAATTGTTCCGTATGTCAAGCCGCCCGAAGATGTTATCCCCGGTATTGCTCAACAGTATGCGACTACAATGCCGTTTAGTACGTCATCGTACGGAATAGTAGTAGAAAGTCATGAAGGTCGCCCTACTAAAATTGAAGGGAATAAACTGCATCCATCAACTTTAGGTTCGTCCAATGCGATGATACAAGCCTCGATGCTGGGTCTTTATGACCCTGACCGTTCAAAAAAAGTTTTGCGAAAAGGTAAAGAAAAGACATTTGAAGATTTTACCTCTTTCTGGGCTGAAAAATTTGCAGCATATAAAGACAGTAAAGGGGAAGGGCTTGCGGTTTTATCTGAATCGTTTGCTTCACCGACTCTTGCTCGACTTAAAAAACAATTTGAAAAAATTTTTCCAAAAGCAAGATGGGCAACTTATGAGCCTGTTTCTGATGAGAATATATATGATGGGCTTAGGTCTGCAACCGGTAAAGATATACAGCCGATTTATGATTACAGTAAAGCAGATGTTATTTTGTCGCTTGATTCCGATTTTACCTTAACTGAATCTGAAGATATAACCGCCAATACCGGTTTTGCTGCCGGTCGTACTATTGAAGATGAGCATAGCAAAATGAACCGCTTGTATGTTGTCGAAACTGCTTTTTCGGGAACAGGTGGGGTTGCTGACCATCGCTTAGTAATCAAACAGCATGAAATTGTTCGGTTTGTTCATGCTGTTGCACAAAATCTTGAAGTATGGAATGTAGATCAAAATTTAAAACTGTCTCCTGCAAGTGCTGCATGGCTTGACCCGCTTGTACAAGATTTGATTGACTCAAAAGGGAAGTCGCTGGTCGTCGCTGGTCGTCGAATGCCAAAAGAAGTTCATGCATTGGTGTATACGATAAATGAACATCTTGAGAATATTGGCAGATCTGTTCGTTATGTTGAGCGGAAAGATACTGAAATTTCATCTGTTGGTTCTCTTAAGGATTTAACTTATAATATGAAATCAGGTTCTGTTTCAACGCTTCTTATGTTGAACACAAACCCTATATATAATGCACCGGCTGATTTCAAGTTCAACTCTGCTTTGAAAAAAGTAGAAAACTCGATTCATGTTGGGCTTTACAACGATGAAACCGCAAAAGTCTGTTCATGGCATATTCCAACTACTCATTATTTAGAAAACTGGTCTGATGCTCGCTCGGTAGATGGAACTGCTTCGGTGGTTCAGCCTTTGATAGCTCCTCTGTTTGACGGTAAGTCGGCGGTTGAATTTCTTTCATTGGCAGCAACCGGCGAATACAAAGATGGACATAACATCGTAAGAGAAACTTGGGGTAAATTACTTTCAGGTTCATTTGAGTCTTCTTGGAGAAAAGTTTTACATGATGGTCTTCTTAAAGGTTCTGCTTCAAAGGTAGTTGGGATTGCGGGAAGAAAAATTCCAGCTGAATTATTAAATTTAAGAAATAATAATGGTATTGAATTTGTCTTTGTCCCGTCGCCGTCAACATTTGACGGTCGATTTGCCAACAACGGATGGTTGCAGGAGCTTCCTGGTGCTGTCACAAGAATAGCGTGGGATAATGTTGCTCAGGTCTCTAAAAAGACTGCCGACTCACTTGGATTAAAATCTGAAGATTTAATAAATATTACAATAGATGGCAGAGAAATTCAAATGCCGTTATGGGTTGTCCCGGGAACTGCCAACGATACTGTCATTCTCGAATTAGGATACGGTCGGAAAGGTATTGGTCGGATTGCAGATAAAGCCGGTTTTGATGTTTATCCAATTCGTACATCAGAAGCGATGTCTTATGCTTTCGGTGTTACTATTGTTGGAACAGGTCGAACTTTTGAGCTTGCCAATGTGCAGGATCATTGGTCGATGGAAGACCGTCCGATTGTGAGAGAAGCAACCAAAGAAGATTACAAGTATAATCCCGAGTTTGCCAAAGAAGCGGTAGAGCATCCTCCGCTTGAATCAATGTGGGATGAATTTAAATATGACAAGGGCAACCAATGGGGAATGGCGATAGATTTAACAACTTGTACCGGTTGTTCTGCCTGTACTATTGCCTGTCAGTCTGAAAATAATATTCCAGTAATAGGTAAACAGGAAGTCCGCAACGGACGTGAAATGCACTGGATTCGTATCGACAGATATTTTTCAGGTGATGTTGAGAACTCGGCATCTGTTGAAATGGTACATCAGCCGGTTGCCTGTCAGCATTGCGAAATGGCACCATGCGAACAGGTTTGTCCGGTTGCCGCAACAGTACACTCAGATGATGGTCTGAATACGATGGTTTATAATCGTTGTATCGGTACCCGTTATTGTGCCAATAATTGTCCGTATAAAGTACGTCGATTTAACTTCTTTAATTTCACCAAAGAAACTCCGGAGATTGTCAAGATGGCGATGAATCCCGATGTAACAGTACGCTCCCGCGGTGTTATGGAAAAATGTACATATTGTATACAGCGTATTTCTAAAGCAAGAATAGAAGCAAAGAAAGAAGACAGACTCATAGTTGATGGTGATGTTGTTGTCGCTTGTCAGCAGGCTTGTCCTGCCAATGCGATAGCATTTGGTGATATTCTTGATAAAACTTCAAATGTGTATCAGGTGAAAGCCCGCAACCGTGCCTATGATTTACTAGGTGAGTTAAATATTCGTCCACGTACTTCGTTCTTAGCTAAGATTAGAAATTTGAATCCGAATATGCCGAAGGCATCAAAGAGTGAAATAGAGAATACGTAGGAAATAGATTTAAGTGAGTTCAAACGCTAAAGATTTAACAAATTTAGAAGTTCAAAAAGAGCTGCTTTTTGACGGTAACCCGACTTTTGGGTCAATTACTGAAGATGTATGTAAGGTTGTTGAGACAAAACCGGGGAAACTGTGGTATGTTCTCTTTGGTATCTCGTCTTCGCTTACTGTTATGCTGTTCTCAATGATTGGGTATCTTTTTTGGGAAGGTACCGGAATTTGGGGACTTAATAATCCGGTCGGATGGGGTTGGGCGATTGTCAACTTTGTGTTTTGGGTTGGTATTGGTCATGCCGGAACACTTATTTCGGCGGTTTTGTTTTTACTGCGTCAACGCTGGCGTACTTCGATTAACCGTTTTGCCGAAGCGATGACAATATTTGCTGTTATTTGTGCTTTGTTGTTTCCGACTATTCACGTTGGTCGTGTATGGCTGTTGTACTGGGTTCTTCCGATTCCGAACCAAATGGAAATGTGGCCGAATTTTCGCTCGCCGCTATTATGGGATACATTCGCTGTTGGCACATATTTTACCTGTTCGCTGCTGTTTTGGTATGTCGGGCTTATTCCTGATTTGGCAACTCTCAGAGACAGAGCAAAAGATAAAATGAGCAAGCTGCTTTATGGTTTTTTCTCATTAGGATGGCGTGGCGGTAACCGTCAGTGGCAGCACTATGAATTAGCATATTTGGTTTTAGCAGGTATTTCAACTCCGCTTGTGCTTTCGGTTCACTCGATTGTATCGACTGACTTTGCAACTTCATTAGTTCCCGGGTGGCATACAACTATTTTCCCGCCGTATTTTGTCGCCGGTGCTATTTTCTCAGGATTTGCAATGGTGATGACACTCGCTCTTATAGCTCGAAAAGTATATAATTTAGAACATATATTTACACCAAAAGTTTTGGAACGAATGAGTTGGGTTATGCTTTTGACAGGTTCAATGGTCGGCTATGCCTACTCAATGGAATTCTTTATTGCGTGGTATTCAGGTAACGAATACGAACGGTTTGCATTTATCAACCGTGCTTTTGGTCCCTATGCCTGGGCATACTGGATTATGATTAGCTGTAATGTTATCTCGCCGCAGTTGTTCTGGTTTAAAAAATTAAGAACATCTATTCCGGTTCTGTTTACTCTTTCTATAGTGGTTAATATCGGTATGTGGTTTGAGCGTTTTGTAATTGTTATGACTTTATCTCGTGATTATCTCCCGTCAAGCTGGGATTACTTTAGCCCAACTATATATGATGTTGGGATTTTGGTAGGCTCGTTTGGTTTATTCTTTACGATGTTTCTTTTATTCCTTCGTTTTCTCCCGATGGTGGCGATGTCGGAGGTCAAAGGTGCCTTACCTGAAGCAGACCCGCATTATGGAGGTAGTCATTGATGTCACTGTTTAGAAAACTCCCGGGTGTGATAATAGCCGAATTTGACTCAACAGCATCTCTATTACATGCTGCTGAAAAAATGTCCAAAGAAGGGTATAAAAAATATGACTGTCATTCTCCGTTCCCTATTCATGGAATGGACCAAGCAATGAAATTAAAGCGTTCTCCTATGGGTTATATAATTGGAACGATGGGTACGATTGGAATGATTGGTATGCTTGCTTTAACATATTGGACAAATACTTATGGCTACCAAATGGTCATCTCCGGTAAAGAATATTTTAGCTGGCAAGCGTTTATTCCGGTTATTTTTGCTATTACGATTTTGCTGTCAGCATTTGGTGCGTTTTTTGGCATGCTTGCTTTAAACAAATTGCCTCAATTGTTTAACCCGATTTTTGGCTCTGATAGGTTTGCCAAAGTTACCAATGACGGTTTTTTTGTTTCTGTGGAAGCTGATGACCCTATGTATGATGAAGCAAAAGTAAAAAGTTTCCTTGAATCTATCGGTGGGAAAAATGTGGAGGTTGTAAAAATAAAATGAAAAATGTAACTTCACAGATACTGTCTCTTATATTGCTTACCGTTTTACTTGCTGTTTCAGGATGTTACCAAGGCAGTACCTCAAGCAAAGAACCTATTCACATGAATCCCAATATGGACAGTCAGCCAAAATATCTTCCGCAGGCTGAGTCTAACTATTTTGAAGATGGTGCCACGATGCGTCCTATCGTTGAGGGTACTGTTGCCCGCGGGGAATTAAAAGAAGATAACGAATTTTATTATGGTAAAGACAGTAAAGGTAATTTTGTAAAAACTTTCCCAAAACAAATAAATGTTGATATGACATTGCTTAAGCGTGGGCAGGAACGGTTTAATATTTACTGTTCACCCTGTCATGGAAGAGTCGGAAACGGTCGAGGAATAGTTGTTGAAAAAGGTATGCTGCCACCTCCGTCATTCCATGTTGATTCAATACGGGTCTTTCCGAATGGTCGGGTTTTTGATGTTATCACCAATGGTGTTCGCAATATGCCGCCGTACAAATATCAAATACCTGAAAAAGACCGCTGGGCTATAATTTCCTATCTGAAAGCCTTACAAAGAAGCCAAAATGCAACAATACAAGATGTTCCGCAAAGTGAACGAGGGAGCCTCTAAGATAATTATGAATTTTGATAATAATACATATACGATAAAAGACAGTGGTAAAGTTGGTGTCATAGCTTTAGTGTTGGGTGTTGTCTTTTTAGGAATTTCTGTACTCGGTTATTTGAATGACTCTGCTCACTTCTTTTTTAACTATCTGACCGCTTATATATTTTGGCTTTCAATTGCCTTGGGTGGAATGTTTATGACTATGGTGCATCATGTTACCAATGCTACATGGTCAACCGTTATCAGGCGTATAACTGAAAATATGGCAGGTACAATGCCGGTTTTTGTCCTGTTGTTTATTCCGATTATTTTTGGACTGCATGAATTGTTTCATTGGAGCCATGCCGGTGTGATGGATCCAAGCTCACAAAGTTTTGACCATATCCTTTATGAAAAACAAGGCTATTTGAATGAAACATTTTTCTATATTAGGGCTTTTTTCTATCTTGCCGTATGGACTGTGTTTTCATATTTGCTTCGGAAAAAATCAATCCAACAGGATTCCACTGGCAAAGATTATAAATTAGCATTTAAAAAATTATCTGCTCCGTGGCTTATTTTATTTGCTTTAACAACAACCTTTGCATCGTTTGACTGGATGATGTCTTTAGATGCTCACTGGTTCTCGACAATCTTTGGAGTATACTTTTTCTCAGGTGTCTTTTTGTCAGGGCTGACCTTTTTATTAATTCTGCTGATTTATTTACGTTCTCAAAATATTTTACAAAATGTCGTTACGATTGAACACTATCAAGATATAGCCAAATTTATGTTTGCTTTCATAATTTTCTGGTCCTATATGGCTTTTTCACAATATTTCCTTATATGGTATGCCAATCTTCCAGAAGAAAACTACTGGTTCTTATACCGTTGGGATAATACATGGCAGAATTTGTCACTGCTTCTTATTTTTGGACATTTTGTGTTCCCGTTTATTGCTCTTATTACACGAGCGGCAAAACGCAATGTAAAGTTCCTCTTGTTTATGTCGGCTTGGATTCTTCTTATGCGTTTTGTAGATTTATACTGGATTATTATGCCGACAGGACTAAACAAAAATGGGTCGCATGTACCGTTTGATTTTGGCATATATGACATAGCTCCGATTATTGGTATCGGAGGAATCTTTGTCTGGTTCTTCTGGAAACAATTTACAGCAAATGCAATTGTACCGATAAAAGATGCTTCTCTTAACGAATCTATGAAGTTCCAAAATACTTAGGATATGATATTATGAGTATAAATATTAAGAAATTACGTATAGTTAAGATAACAGTATTATTCTTCTTTGCTGTTCTGTTTATGCTGTGTAATGGATGTTCTGACTCTGATAAAAAGACTTTGGCATACGATGAAGTGCTGAAAAAACCTACTATGTCACTTGAAGAACTACGAGCAATAGAAAATAAAGCCCTGACATCATATCAATTAATTGACACTGCAAAACAGGTTTACTCAATTCCAATAGAAAATGCTATGGAACTGTATCTAAAAGAATACTCTAAAACAAAATAACTATCAATACGAAATAATAAATAAAATGGGTGAAAATAATAATAAATAAGTCCGCCCTGTTCTTAATGTTCTTTTAATAGGTCGATTATTTTCTTATTATGCTGTTTATGCTGTCTGTTTCTGTTTCAGCACGTCATATCAAAAATATAAAATATAAGTCTGATTATATAGACCGATACAAACTCTGATTATTTCGTAGTTTGAGAGAGCAAAAAAGAGAATATTTAAATATTTTAGTTGAAAACAGACAAAAAACTGTTGACTTTAGTAGAGCCGTAAGTATATTCTCCCTGATTATTGAGGTATGGCGTATGGGTATATTAAAACCCAACCCTAAAGACAAGAAAAACAACGACTTAAGACAGTATAGCCTATTGGCGGTAGTTCCGACTATTCTTATAGCGGGTCCCGGGGTTGGTTTTTTTGTCGGTCAGTGGTTGGACAAGAAGTTTGATACCAATCCGTTATTCCTTATAATCGGGATTATATTAGGATTTGGAGCCGCAGGGCTTGAAATTGCGAAATTGGTTAAAAGAGCTGAAAGTATAGACAAAGAAAAGAATGGCACAGACTAAATTTGATCTTGGTTTTATCGACCGTACCATTAGAACATCTGCGATGGTTTTGCTAATTGCATTTGTCTTTGGTATGTATTCTTTCGGATTTTGGGATAGTTTAGCATTCTTTACGGGAGGTGTTTGGGGGATTGTTAACATGATATTTCTTAAAAACCTCATTCAGGAAACATTCACAGCAGGAGAAATCAACACATCGGCTGTTGCGGTCACTGCTTTAGTAAAATTTCCGCTTTTATTTGTCGCCGGATATTTTTTAGTAACTGTAGACATGTTTGATATAAAAATTTTGGTTGCCGGATTCTCTCTTATTCTAGTAGTAATGGTTTTAAAAGCATTAGGTCGTCTGCTGCTCGGGCTTGACAGCAAAGAGAATAATCAAACCATACAAAAGGTGATTTAGTTTGAAAAAAATAGTAAATATATTAGCAAGCACGTTTTTGGTAACACTGCTTCCATCTATTCTCTTTGCTTCCGAAGGTGGCGGAACTCATCTTCCCGATGTTATCGGAACGTTTTTTCATCATGGGCTGATGAACACATTTAAACCGGCTATTTTTGCTTTTTCTCTTTCAATCCTTTTTAGTTTTATTGCAATGAAAGTTTATAAAAATCGTCAGATGATTCCCGGTCCACTCCAAAATCTCTTGGAGATGTTAATTGAATGGATGTATAATTTTATTGAATCAATTTTAGGGAAAGATACAAAACAGTTCATACCGTTTTTGGGTACCCTGTTTTTCTATATACTTGGGATGAACTTGATGGGTCTAATACCGGGTGGGGCGGCACCAACTACTTCTTTATCTATTACAGCTTCGCTGGCAGTTTTAGTGTTTTTATATTCCCAGTACACAGGTATTGCAAGATTAGGTATTGGTGGATACATAGATCATCTTATGGGTGAGCCGCGAGATGTAATTGGCTGGTGTTTAGTTCCTCTTATGCTCCCGATGCATATTATTGGTGAGTTTGCCAAACCATTCTCATTGGCTTTACGTTTGTTTGGTAATATTACCGGTGAAGATATTTTGGTTGGTGCATTTGTTGGATTGGGTATTTCTGCTTTAGCGTTTATTGGTTCACCGGTTGGTCTGCCGTTAAATGTACCGTTTATATTGTTAGGAATGTTGTTGTCCACAATTCAGGCACTCGTGTTTACGTTGTTGTCGACAATTTATATATTGATGATGCTTCCGCATGAAGAAGCACACTAAAATAGAAAATAAAATAAAAACATAAAATAAATAACCACAAATTAGGAGTTTTACAAATGGATTATCAATCAATGTTAGCTTGGGCATTACCAATGGGTGTTGGTCTTGCCGCTGTTGGTTCCGGATTAGGTCTTGGACGTGCTGTAGGTTCTGCTATGGAAGCTATCGGTCGTCAACCTGAAGCTGCCGGTAAAATTCAAACAGCTATGATTATTGGTGCCGCTCTTATTGAGGCGTTGACCATTTATGCTTTGGTTGTATTCTTTATTCTCTCAGGTAAAATCGGTTAATAAACAATCTTTGTAATTGTTTAAAAACAATAACATTTAGAGAAATGAAGACGTAATGGACTTGAATTTAGAATTATTTATAACACACTCCATTGGTTTCTTGATTACCGTTTGGATTCTCAAGAAATATGCTTGGGGACCTATACTTAATTTGTTGGAAGAACGCCGTGAAAAAATCAAAAGCGAATTCCAGAAAATTGAAGACGGTCATGCAGAAGTAGAAAAATTGACAGCTGAATACAATGCCAAACTCTCAGAAATTGATGATGAGCGTCGTGCAAAAATTACCGAAGCTGTCAATCAAGGTAAAAAAATTGCCGAAGAAATTAAAACTACTGCAAACAAAGAAGCCAAAGTAATTGCCGATAAAGCTAAGTCCGAAATAGAACGGGATGTTGCCAAAGCAAAAGTACAGTTAAAAGATGACATGGTCACTATTACTGTCAAAGCAGCATCTAAAATTATCAATGAAGAGTTAGACGACAATAAACATCGCGAATTAATAGCGAACTTTATTGACGGCATCGAAAAGGTATAATAAAGTGTTAGCTCAAGAAGTTGCTAAAATATATGCCAACGCACTCCTTTTGTCTGTTGTGGAAAAAGGGATGATTGATGTTGCCTATGATCAGTTTAAATCTTTGAAAGAACTGTTAGCAAAAGATAAATCACTGGTTAATTTCCTTTCGGCTCCGCAAGTTTTAGATGAAAATAAACTCTCGTTAGTTCGTGATGTCTTTTCATCTCGAATGGAAAAACTTTTCGTTGAATTTTTAGTCGTATTAATTGATAAAAATCGTGTAAATTTTCTTCCCCAAGTAATTGATGAGTTCACTCGTTTAGTAGAAGCTAAAAGAGGTATTGGCAGAGTAACTGTCATAACCGCTGTGCCGCTTGTAGAGGACGAACGAGTCAGACTTAAAGATAAGATGCAAAAGAAAACAAATTTGGAAATTATTTTAGAAGAAAAAGTCGACCCGTCGATTATTGGCGGAATGATTATTATTTTACACAATGAAATTATCGACGGTTCTGTTTCGCATGGGTTAAATGCGGTGGAAGAACAATTAGCAAAGGTTCGGGTACACTAAAGCAGTGTATACCGATTAGTAAGTAAGAATATAATTTTTAATATGACGGCTACGCCAGAGTGGTTGTGCCGGTAGGAGAACGATAATGGGTCTCAACCCTGAAGAAGTCTCATCAGTACTAAAACAAGAGATTGAAAAATACGAAACCAAACTGGAGATGGAATCGGTTGGTACGATTCTTCAGGTTGGTGATGGTATCGCTCGAATCTGGGGTCTTGAAGATGTTATGATGTCGGAATTGATTCAATTTCCGGGTGATGTCTATGGATTGGTACTGAACTTAGAAGAAGACAATGTCGGTGCCGCTATTTTTGGCTCTGATACTTTAATTAAAGAAGGTGATACTGTTCGCAGAACTGGTAAAGTTGCCTCGGTTCCGGTAGGGGAAGCTCTTATCGGACGTGTAGTAAATCCGCTTGGTCAGCCTATTGACGGTAAAGGTCCTATTGTATCTGATAAAACCAGAGTTATCGAAGGTATGGCAGCATCGGTTATTGAACGTCAACCGGTTACTGAACCGCTTCAAACCGGTTTAAAAGCTATTGATTCTATGATTCCTATCGGTCGTGGACAGCGTGAACTTATTATTGGTGACCGTCAAACAGGTAAAACAGCTATTGCCATTGATACAATCATCAACCAAAAGAATACAGATGTTATCTGCGTTTATGTTGCTATCGGGCAGAAATCATCAACAGTATCGCAAGTTGTAGAATTTTTGCGTAATGCCG
>CAJVYT010000022.1 GCA_913009765.1 uncultured candidate division Zixibacteria bacterium | reverse complement strand
TTGGGATATTTACAGTTATATATTTTAGAGACACAGTATCTTTTGTCAGGTCAAACTCTAACAAAGTATCACCTGTATAAGTTATATTATCACTAAAATGTAAACTTGCCTGCACTATTTTTCTTATAAAATAACCCTCTTGTTTTGGCGTTCCACCAATTCTTTTAGTAGTCATTTTTAAAGTAAAGTCAGTTAGCCCTCCATTTGGACAATTTTCCTGAACATATAAACTATTTGTTATCGGTACTGTAATTATTCGACTACTGGCGACACAAATATCTGCAGTAGCAATCAGTAAAACAGTAATAATTAAATATCTAATAAAATTCTTCATTTTAAATCCCTCATAAAATATTACGTTTGTAATATAACATCATATTCTTAAATATGATACCTAAATGACGATATTTTCTTCCAAATTATTTAAAATTTTTATCGCATTATAAATTGTCATGTAGGGATGCATGAAACACATAATTATATTCCATTGGTGGACAGGTGTTTTAGATTTATTGGTAGGACAGACATTCCTGTCTGTCCGTGTTCTAATCTTGTCGGACAAGAATGTCCAACCTACAAGGCTATAAAAAAAGTCAAGACCACAGGGGGCTTGACCTACTTTGTCTATCTATTTACAAAACTTAATTTATGATTTAGATTGCATCCGAAACAAGTTGACTGTTATAGTTGCCAAGTCGGTGTTGGGGAATTTCCGAATCATTTTTGTATCTGGAATCAGTCCTGCTTCTGCCATGATTTTATTAAAAACATCAACCTCAACAATATATTGATCAGAATATCCGTGAGTTGCATCATAGGCGGTGGCGGCGGTTTTTCCTAAATTCTGAGCTACGAGTACGGGGTCAACAGTATGGAGTTCTATAACAAGTAATCCAAATTTTTTAACATACGGTTCCCAGTTTTTTAAATGTTCAAACAGGGAATCCTCTACCAAGTTATTATTTTTTCTTTGACCTTCAAAAGCAAAGGCACCAGTTGATTGACTGACTCTTGATTTGTCTACGTGCGTCGGTTCTTTCCAGATTCTATTATGGTCTAAAAATGTGCGAACATTGAGCAGTTCACCAAGCTCTATGTTATAATTTTCTTTTAAATCTTTTGCAAGTAGGTCAGGTCTTCCAATATCGCCCCATACAACTTTAGCCCATATATCTGCTTGAATAAGATTTGCTTTTGATATTTTTAAAGCCGCTTCATTGTAATCGGCACCAATAAGAATGAGAGGATATTCTTCAAGCATTTTACCTCTTACCGTTTGTTGTTCGATAACAGTAAACAGATGCTGTAAAAAAGCACCATTACCGCATCCCATATCCAAAATACCTTTTGGTTGTTTTTCTATTGGTTTATTAAACAATTCAATAATGATTTCATCAACAATTTTAAAATATGCCGCATGAGCTCCTCCTGAACCCCATACATTCATTTTTCTGTCTACATGACCTTCTCTGTTTTTATCACCGGCATCTTTTGCAGCTTTTGGATTACCAAAAATAAGTTCATCTAATTTTCGCAGTGTAGGAATATATGAAACAGTGACACCATAGGCACTTGCCCGTCTAGCGTAAAAGAGTCCTTTTTCGGTGAATTGGTAGGTACTATTTTTTTTGTCAAACCATCCAAAATAAACAAAAAAATCGAGCAGCCTTTCAAAGCTGGAAAAGTCTTTGTGAAACTCTTCCGGTTTAAAACTTACCTGCATGAAGTATTTATGAAACATTTTGCTCATACCTAAATATACAACAGTTGGACCGACAATAATTCCTTCAATATGTTTTAGGATTTGCTGCTGAACAGTTTTTATTTTTTTATCTTTTGATAATTCCATACCGTAATTTTTTGTAAATTTATGAAAAATCTTTTCAAGAACTAAAAATGGGTCTAATTCAAATTTTCGAGTATGATATTTTTCGGAAAATTTAAGTAAATGTACGACATCTTTATATACATCAAAATGTCTGAATGCAGTTGCTGACAGTTCATTGACACTAAAACGGATTATATCTTTTTGGTTATCAATTTTTTGTATAAGCCAGCCTTGTGAACATAAAATCCGTAGAGCAACATTCAGATACCCTTCGTTGGCATTAAATTTTTGAGTAAGTTCTTGCAGAGTGACTTCTTTTTTTTCTAAGATATAATCCGTCACTCCTTTTTCAAAAAGAGCATACGCCGAAGGAGCGGTAACGATACCGTCTAAATGCTTAAATAAATCTGCTCTATAATTGGTTTGAGCTTGTTTTGACAACAAAATATATTGAACCCTATGTTAAAAGTGGTCTATTTTATATTAAATAGCCGTAGGCTTACGTATTTTTTATATCGTCAATTTGGTTTGATTTTCAACCAAATTAATAGCTTTTTTCTTCAATACCTTTTATAAGATTTTTAAAGATAAAATAATGGAATGGCAAGAATATATACCAATAAATATGTCCCAAAAAAGTATGGGTGTCGTAATAGGCAGTGACAGTAAGTTCTTGTTTTTTATATTGAGGGCTAATTTTGAATTCAAGCCATGCTTTTCCGGGAATGAGCATTTCGGCTCGAAGCAGAAGTCTTTTATCTTGTTCAATTGATTCTACTCTCCAAAAATCTATAACATCATTAGCTTTAAGCGGGAAATAGTGCTTTCTTCCCCGTTGTGTACCTACTCCGGTTAGAGTTCTGTCAATTTTTCCTCGGAGCCTCCACATCCAGCTGCTCTCAAACCAGCCCTCTTGTCCGCCTATTTCACAAATTGAGTAAAAAAGCGAATTGCTTGTTTTGTAACTGTTGATTGAATAACTGGTCATATAAGTTGTTTTGTAGCTCAACTCTTTGAGTTTTAAGGCAAGCTCGTGAGCCGGCGGGTAAGCATCTGACCATCGGGTATACACTTTATCCTGTTCTTCTCGAGTCATTGCCCGCAAAGTTGATTCTTTAAACGATAATGTTTCAAACGGTATATATTGTTTTATCGAATCATTTTGGCAGATAACTTCATTTTTTAAACCCTGTATCAGGCATTGTGAAATAGCAAAGGGAACCGGAGTGATTAGGCTGACTCCGTAAGCATAAAGTGAGGGAGCTTTACATGTGAATGGAATAAAGAGTGTTTTTTTCTCAAGAATATTAGCAAGTGTTTTAAGCATTTCAAGATAGGTCAGAATATCTTTACCGCCAATATCAAATTGTTCACCTGATGTTTGGGGAACTTCTAAAACGCCGACAAGATATTTGATAACATCACGAACCGAAATAGGCTGGCATCTGTTTTTAGTCCAGTTCGGTGTTATGATAAACGGAAGTTTTTTTACGAGGTGGTGTACTATTTCATAAGAAGCACTTCCTGACCCAATTATAATTGCGGCATTTAATATTGTTACCGGTACTTTGCCTTTGGTAAGCTCTTCGGATACTTCAATACGGTTTCGTAAATGAGAGGAAAGATCGCCATTTTTATCTCCGAGTCCGCCTAAATAAATTATGCGCTTTAATCCTTTTTGTTCAGCAACTGTTCTAAAATTTTGAGCAGCCAACATATCAGCATCTTCAAACTCCTGTAAACCCAGGAGCATGGAATGTATTAAATAATATGCAGTATCGATTCCATCAAGGGCAATAGCTAATTCATCTTTATTGAGAGCATCTGCTTCAACAACCTCAGTATCGTACCAATAATTTTTATAACTCTCCGCATCACCTCTTACCATTACTCTTACTTGATAGCCGCGAGCCAAAAGTTCCGGTATTAATCTGCCTCCAATATAGCCGGATGCACCGGTAACTAAGATTTTGCCCAAATATAAAACAGGGATTGTCGGAATGTCATCACACAGTAAGTCTTTATGAATAAACTGCTTTGGTTTATATTTCTTAGACACGATATGTCCTCAATGAAAGAATTATATGTTATGATTCTAAAGATGACAGCAAATGTCAAGTTTTATAATTTGAGCATCTTTTATTTAGTTTTTTTCTCGCACTTGACATTTATGAAAAGTAAGGTTTTTTTGTATTAATATAAAATATTATGATATGAAAAGAAAGTAACTATGATTTTACAAATATTCGGTACCAAAAAATGTAAAGACACTCAAAAAGCTGTTCGGTTTTTTAAAGAACGAAGTATTAATTTTCAGTTTATAGATTTAAAAGAAAAAACAATAAGTCAGGGTGAGCTAATTTCTATAAAAAAACAGTATTATCTTGAGGATATTATTGATACTTATTCTAAAAAATATGAAGAATTACAACTTGCGTATATGCAGCATGATATAGAAGAAATGCTTTTAGAACATCCGCTTCTGTTTGTAACACCAATATTACGTTCTGATTTTGGCGTATTTGTTGGGTATGATATTGATGAGTGGAAAAAATTGGCGGAAAAAATTAAAAATTGAGCTACAAACGCCAAATATGCTGTTCAATAAACTGAAGCATATCGGTGCTGTTCGGATACATTGTGATTTGAGCTTTCCGTTTCATTTTTCTTTTTTCAGTTAATGAAAGACCGTTGATATTAAGAGTTGGAGATTTGACTTTTTTATCGAGTTCAGAATAATTTGCTAACAACCCTGTACTGTCAATAAATTGTTTTACAGAATCTCTCGCTTTTTTTTGCTTTGGGTCTTTACTTGAGAAAACTAATCCGATTTCCATATCTTAATCCTTTTTTTTCTCTATTTATAGTATCATTTTTTTATATCTTTCTGTCAAGAAAAATCGTCATTCATTATTTAGAAAGTATGTGCATTATGTTAAAATCTTGACAATTTACCTTTCACTTTATAATCTACAACAGCATATCTGTAATTATTATACACACAAGGAGCAATTATGCACAAACTTTTTGAATTACCCTACCCAAAAGATGCTTTACAGCCGCACATTTCAGAAGAGACTATCAATTATCATTACGGCAAACATCACCAAGCTTATGTAAATAATCTTAACAAACTTATTGAAGGCAGCGAGTTTGAGAGTAAATCATTAGAAGATATTATCAAAACTTCCGAGGGCGGTATATTTAACAATGCTGCCCAAGTGTATAACCATACATTTTATTGGAACTGCCTGTCGCCACAAGGAGGGGGAGAACCAAGCGGTTTGTTTGCCAAGGCTTTAAATTCACAGTTTGGTTCATTTGAAAAGTTTAAAGAAAAATTTACTCAGGCAGCGGCAACATTGTTTGGTGCGGGATGGTGCTGGCTTATCAAAAAAGAGGATGGTACTTTAGATATTATGCAGACTTCAAATGCGGGTTGTCCGCTTACGTATGGATGTACGCCATTGTTAACTGTCGATGTATGGGAGCATGCCTATTATGTTGATTACCGTAATGCGAGACCGGAATATCTTAACCATTTCTGGTCACTTGTGAACTTGGAGTTTGCCACCAAAAATTTTGCAGGGTAGAAAGTTAATTCTTTGGTAGGGTTCGGGCATACCCGAACCTTTATTTAGGAACAGGCATGCCGGTTCCCTACTATATTTTGTCGGGTTCCTCGACTTTGAAATCCTCAGATTTAAAAATCGAGAAAAACCGACAAACATATAAATTGTAGAAGTACCTTTGAATTAGCTCTAATCGTTTCTGTACTGGTTTCCGTCTTCGACGGAAAGGAGTTGTGTACAATCGTTCATTTACTGAAAAATTGATAATGATGTTACAATTAGAAACTTTTAAAAATCTGTCATACTGACCCTTCGACTCCGCTCAGGGTGACTTAGTGTAAATTGTCAAAATAAGAGCAACACAGTTGCCTGTTTCGTTAGTTCCTGATTTGCCTTGGCAAATTGTGAACTAACGATAAGATGTCAGTTCTTAGTTTTCTTTCAGAAGACAAGGAACTGACATAACAATTAATTAAAAGCAACATTGTTTCCTAAAACTTTGCCCATCTCGGGACTCGTGGGAATGAGATAACGTCGCGGATATTTGCCATACCGGTGATATACATTACCAGTCGTTCAAAGCCAAGACCAAAACCGGCATGCGGACAGGTGCCATACTTGCGAAGTTCCAAATACCAGTAGTATGATTCCATGTTGTCCATCTGCTTTTTCTTAATCCGTTCGTTTAAGACATCCAAACGATGTTCACGCTGCGACCCGCCGATAATTTCACCAACACGAGGAACCAGCACATCCATACCCCGCACTGTTTTCTCATCATCGTTGACATACATATAAAACGGTTTAATAATTTCGGGATAGTCATAGACAATCACCGGTTTTTTCAAAGCAACTTCAGTTAAGAACCGTTCATGCTCTGTCTGCATATCAATTCCCCATTTGACAGGAAAATCAAACTTCTGCTTGGAATCTTCCAATAGTTTTATCGCATCGGTGTATGACAACCTTTCAAAATCAGAATTCATAACAGCCTGAAGTGAGCCAATCAATTCTTTGTCAATCCATTTACCAAAAAATTTCATATCATCACCGCATTCATCAAATGCAAACTTTATAAGATACTTAATGAAATCTTCGGCAAGATCCATGTTGTCGGTAAGCTCTGCCCACGCCATTTCAGGTTCAATCATCCAAAATTCCGATGCGTGCCGTGCGGTGTTTGAATTTTCTGAACGAAATGTCGGACCAAAGGTGTATATATCGCCTAAGGCTGTCGCCAAAATTTCACCCTCAAGCTGACCGGAAACAGTAAGGTATGCTTCTGAACCAAAAAAGTCAGAGTCCCAATCAATTGCACCATCTTTTTTCGGGATATTTTCAAGGTCTAAAGTAGTGACCCGAAACATATCGCCGGCACCCTCGCAGTCGGAGGTTGTAATCAACGGTGTATGTATATAATAAAAACCTAAGTCTTGATAAAATTTATGCACGGCATAAGCAAGTTTGGAACGCATGCGGGTCACGGCACCAAACGTATTTGAACGAGGTCTCAGATGAGCTATTTCTCGCAGATATTCCATTGTGTGACGTTTTTTCTGCAATGGATAAGTAGAGTCCGCCTCACCGACTATATCAATAGAACCACCCTCAATTTCATATTTCTGCCCTTTTCCCTGTGATTCTATCAACTTTCCTTTGACACGAACAGAACAACCGGTGGTCACACTTTTTAAAATTGACAAAGAATCAGGGTTTGAAAACACCGCCTGAATATTGCCCATACAGGAACCGTCATTGATATCTACAAATGCAACTTCTTTACTCACACGGCTTGAACGCACTAAACCTAAGATTGTTATATCTGTTCCAACTGCAATATTATCTTGAAGCAGTATCTGTGCTATTTTTGTTCTAATTTTATAATCCATATTGTCCTCTGTATCTTCAAAGTCATTTTGTCTATGCCAACAAGTCCCTTTCCTCTAGGTGGACTCAAGGTGACTTGTTTACTAATAGTTTAGTATTAAGTTTATAATAAAGCTAATTATCGGTTTTCTTGCAAGAAATTAAGCTCTTTTTCATTTTTTCTTAAATTCTGAATAAGAAATGAAACTTCTATAAGGTTATTTTAGTATATAAGATAGACACATTAAAATAGCTTACTACAAGTTCCCAACCTATCATACAACAAAACCCCCGGACATCGAGAGTGTTCGAGGGTTTTTTATGTAAAACGATAATAATCAAAAAAATGAGGGTGGATGGAATCGAACCATCGACAACCTGCTTAAAAGGCAGATGCTCTACCCCTGAGCTACACCCCCATAACACTACTTTCGTAGTGGTCAGGTGAAGCCTAAAATACAGATTTCCATCCATTTGTCAAACTTTATTTAAAAAAATATAGATATAAATAAAATGTCTTATTAACAGCATATTACCGCATAAAATAGATTATAGCAGTCTAATTAATCCCCAAATAAGAATATTTTACTAAAAGTTTAATTAAACTCTCATCTTTTATGCATTTTATGACTTTAAAATGACATTTTACAAATTCAAAACTGTATTATTGATGAGCAAAACAAAGTAGTATACAAATTTAGACTTACCTCATTATACCTCTCTAAAAAGCCTGTTCCTCCACAGGCTTTTTTTAATTGCACAATCTTCATAATGTATATCTGTCAAAACAACCAGTCAGATTTATTGGAAACTTGTTAAACATGAATAAATTTGTTGAATATCTTAGGCAAACTATAGTAACCTTGTAAAAAGGAGTTGTAAATCAACGGAGATTAATATGAAAAATCATAAAAAATTAAGATTTGTTTTGGTATCTGTTTTTGTGCTTATCTTGATTATCTCTATATTCATGGTTGTTTTTGAAAAGTCTAGCTTAACTTTCTATATCTCCATATTAGCCCTTATTTTTTTACTAATGATTGCTATCGTCTGGCATTCAAACATCACATTGTATAAATGTCCTAATTGCAAGAAAGAATTTAAAATATCAGCCTTCGTCGATTTTTTTAGTCCCCATTTCCCTGACAAAAAACTTCTAACATGTCCATACTGTAAAACCGTGAACTGGTGTCAGGTTTGTGACAAATTTTAATGCTAAAAGAAGATTGTTGGAATTAGACAGACTTTTTTATCAAAGTAATTACAATAGTAGGAATTTGGGTGATTTTTTCGTTCGCGGCAGACGCTCCCGCCTGCCAACGATTCATAGTATTAAGTTCTTAGCAACAAAATATACGGACTTTTTCTGTCTCTGTATCTATATCTATAGAACTCTCAGATAGGGCAGTCATAATAACATCAATATCTTTTGAATCAATAGAATTTAAGTCAAGATGAATCCCTTTGTCGTTCAAATGAGCATTAATTTCATTTTTTGAACTTTCCGGTATCATTGAACCAAGTTTCATGCCTGCTTTCAACAACATTATAGGTATTTTGATGTCAACATTTTTATGACTATCACCTTGGGGTTTTTCTACTTTTACATGCAGAAATTTTGGCTTTTTAGTATTGATTGTACCTGTATTTTGGGACTCTTGATTTGCATTATTACTTTCAAGAGCAGCAAGCAGTCGTTCGGCTTCATCGGCATTGATTGTTCCGCCTGCAAGCATCTCAAGTATTTTTTTTCTTTGTTCAACCATGGTTCTCTCCTTTTTTAAGTAATTCAATTGCATCAGTAACAGATATTTCACCTCGTTCTAATTTTTCTAATACATCATCCTTGACAACAGTTGTTTCAACTTCAACAAAATCTAACTTGCTGCCAATTCGATTAAGGCGGCTTTTAACCGTTGGGTAGCTGATACCAAAATATTTTTCCATCTCTTTAATTGAACCGTGAGACTTCACAAAAACAGCAATAAACACTTGATCATCTTGGTTTAGTTGGGCAAGCGGAGGCAGTTCAAATTCTCCTTCAATTGCAATATTATCAGCAATTTTTACTTTGGTGACTGTAATTGACTTGTTTTCAGTTATTCTTGTAAGATATGTCCAGTCTTTACTCATAATTACTCCAACATTAAGATATTTAATATATCATACGTAATATATTAAAATAGTTTCAAAATAAGCAATAAAAATTTAGGATTATTATATTATTGATAATAATATAGAGTTAATTCGACGTAAAATAAGGGTTTGTTGAAAAACCTCTAAATTCGAAACATACTTCGATTTCGCTCAGTATGACAAATTGTAAGTTGTTGTCTTTCAAGTCACCCTGAGCGGAGTCGAAGGGTCTTGAAAGACAGATTGGACTTTATCAACAAGCCCATAAGTAGGGAGCCAGATTCAACTATTTGGTCTACAACAAGATAGTAGTTTCATTAATACCTTGACTTATTTGTTCAGTTAGGTATATTTTCGCCTGCCTGAAAAGGCTGAATATTATGATTTCATTACTTTTAGGTCTCGGAAATATTGGCGAAAAATATCAGCATACTCGGCATAATGTCGGGTTTGATGTCTTAGCTCAGATTGCTTCTGAAAAAATAACAAACCGAGAGAATTGTAATGAATATGATAAAGCGGAAATTGTCGTAGGTGACAAAAATATTATTATTGCCGCACCAACACAGTTTATGAATAACTCCGGTTATGCCGCATCTGTTCTTTTACATCGATATTCTTTAACACCAAGTGAGATGCTTGTTATTGTTGATGATTTTAATCTTTTACTCGGAGCAATTCGGATTCGAAAATCCGGTTCCGATGGAGGTCATAACGGTTTGTCATCAATTATTGAACAGCTTGAAACAAATCAATTCCCCCGTTTGCGGGTAGGCATTGGTCCTCTGCCCGAGGATTGTTCGGTTGTTGACTTTGTGTTAGGAAAATTTGAAAAAGAAAAGCAGAAGATTGTACAAAAAATGATTACAACAGCTTCTGAAGCTGCCCTTTCTGTTGTTGGAGACGGTATTGACGAAGCGATAAAAAAATATAATAATAACCCTGCTTAGTTTTATTTAATATTCAGCTAAGCCGTAACCGTTAACCACGTCCGTAGGGAGAATATTAGTGAGAATCTACGAGACCACTTTTATTATCAATCCACAGTCTGACGATGCTACTATTGAAAAGCATGTCGGAGATGTCAAGGATATCATTACCAACACAAACGGCAAGATTATCAACGAAAACCACATGGGTACTCGTCGACTTGCGTATGAAATTAACAAATTAACTCAAGGATATTATGCCTCATTTATTTATGAAGCACCAACAGATGTCCTGCCATTATTAGATCGCCACTTTAAAATCAATGAAGCGTATATTCGTGATTTAACCATACGTATTGATGGTGATCCTGAGGAGTATCTCAAACAACAGGATCCATTTGGAAAACATGGAACCGATCGTCGTGATGGTTATCAAAAACCAAATAGAGATTCTGTTCCGGTTAAAAAAGAGGATGATACACCTGTTGCTGAAGAAGTTCCTGTTGAAAAAACAGAGACTGTTGATGTACCGGAAGAAAAAACAGAGATAGCTGATGCTCCTGAAGAAAAAACGGAAACAGCTGATACTCCTGAAGAAGATAAACCATCAGAAGATGAATTATAAAGGGAAAGTACAATGGCAGTAGTCAGAGGAAAAAAGATCTGTCGTTTTTGTGAAAACAAAATTAGCATGATCAATTATAAAGATGAACGTATTTTAAAACGTTTTACCAATGAACGGGGCAAAATTATTCCACGCCGTGTTACCGGAAACTGTGCAATGCATCAGCGTAAATTAACTACCGCAATCAAACGCGGGCGGGTTTTGGCTATCGTTGCATTTGAAGCTGAGTCTTACCGCTAAGAAAAATGAAATCTCTGGTTCATAATAATCATATTGCTCCCAAAATCGGATGGGAAGTGTATATAACTATTACTGCAATGGTTCTTTTTACACTTTTAGAATTTGGTTTAAAAGGAGTGGAATCTTCGGTTGTACTAATTTATGGAATAAGTACTATCAATTATTTTCTGGTACTCATTCTCTATGTTGGTATTGCGATACTTGCCTATAAAGGACATACATGGCTTTTGTGGGGAAGCGGGATAGCAGTGTATATGATTGGCTATATGTTTACCGGTCTTGATTTTGCATGGACAATGTTTTCAGAGTGGAGTATGATTTTATTTGGAGCTGCTATTGTTGGCAGACTAACTTTAAGAAACGAAAAACCGCAAAAAGTATATACTATCGGATTGGCTGCTGTGTTGTTGTTTGCTTTGGTGATGTATTTGCCTTTGTTGAACATAATAACAGAAGCAATATCGAAAATGACAGCAACGATGCTTGATAATGCTAAAACTACATTACCGGCAACAGGATATTCTACAGAAGAAACCGCAACTTTGATAACCGGCTTTAATAAAACCTCAGCTTTTATCGAACGAGTGATTCCATCAATATTACTGTTAAGTTCTGTTTTACAATATTCTATCGGGTATCTTTTGTTTATGAATATACTTTCCAAAAAAGATAATTCTGTTTCAAAAACAGCCCCTTTCACAACGTGGAAAATGCCGTTTTACGTCTCTTTTATCTTGTTAATAGGTGCCGGTATGAGGTTTTTAGGTACTGATACAATTACACAAATCGGTGATAATGTTTTGGTTTTTTTAGCGGTTTTCTATTCTATCAGTGGTTTATCGCTTATAGAATATTATCTGAAAAAATTAAAATTACCTCCATTTGTAAAGTTTAGTTTTTATTTATTATTATTTATAACCCAACTGATTGGATTTTTTGTGGCTGTCTTTGCTGGTTTTATTGACAGCTTTAAAGATTTTAGAAATAAAGAACAGTTGAATTTACAAAACGAATAAAGTTGATTATATTATAGAAGGAAAGGAACAAACATGAAACTCATTTTACGAGAAGATGTTCCGGATGTAGGATCTGCCGGGCAGACAATTGAAGTAAAAAACGGTTTTGGTCGTAATTATTTACTTCCGCGTAATCTGGCAATTCCCGCCACAAAAGCAAATTTAAAAGCTATTGGCGAGATTCAAAAACAAGCGGAGCTCCGTATAAAAAAACTTCGTAAAGGTGCGGAACTGATTAAAGACAAAATTGAAAAATTATCTCTCTCTTTTGAAGTAAATGTTGGAGAAGATGATAAACTTTTTGGGTCAGTTACAAATGCTGATATTGCCGAACGTCTCAAAGCCGAAGGTATTCTCATTGATAAACGTTCGATTGATTTAGAAGCTCCGATTAAAGTATTAGGTGTTTACACCGCACCTATAAAAGTTGAAAAAGAAGTTACTGCTAAATTAAAATTTTGGGTAATTAAACAATCATAATACTATGAGTATGCTTGAAGCAAAAGTTGAAGGTTTGGCACTTGATATGACAACCAATTCACCGGTTGTCATACTTGCACCTTTGTCTGTCAATAAAGTGCTTCCAATATGGATTGGTCACGCCGAAGCATGGGGGATTGCTATCCAACTTACCGGAATTCAGGCTCAAAGACCTATGACGTATGATTTGCTCAAAGAAATTATTGATGCGACACAAGCAACTATTACGAAAGTTGAAATTACCGAACTCAAAGAGCAGACTTTTTATGCCAAAGTATATTTACAATCTGTTGATGACAGACTTATTGAAATAGATGCAAGACCATCTGACTCTATTGCTTTGGCACTAAAGATGAAGGCTCCTATTTTTGTCAGTGACAGTTTATTACATGTTTCAGAAGAGCAGTCTCAAAAGGAAAACTCTATGCCGACCGACCCTGATTCATTAAGGGAGAGATTGAAAAAAATTAATCCCGAAGACTTTGGGAATTATTCTCTGTAAATGATACTAAAAAAAATATTACCAATTGTTATTTTTAGCTTGTTATTAATATTTGCCGCAGAGTTGTCTGCTGAATCTATTAATGACACACCGGAAATTGTATCACTCTATACCAAGGGTAAAAGACTCCTTCGTCAGGGTGATTTTTATGAAGCAGGACAAGTTTTCTCAGAACTTGAAGGAAGATTTCCTGATTCTAAAAATATTGATCTGTTTATTTTTCAGAGAGCTAAAGCAAAATATTATTTTGCTCAATATGATGAAGCAGTAGCAGGTTTTACATATTTTATCAAACGATATCCAAAATCTGTCTACAAAGCAGAGGCATACTTCTTCTTAGCAAATACGTTGTATTTAAAATCTGATATTGACAGAGCTGTCAAAACATATATTACAGCCTATCAATTTTCAACATCAGAATCTTTGGATAAACTAATAGTTGCTTCACTGCAGGCTGCTTTTAAAAACGCATCATCTATTTCTCTCACAGAAGCAGATTTAGAGAAATTATCACAAGAAAAAAAATGTACACTGATTAAACCGCTTGCTGATATCTATGTCAATCGTGGAGAAACAGCCAAAGCCGAAAGAATGCTTGCTGTCTGCGGACAGACTCTTTCTGAGGGCGACAGACAAGAGATTGCAAACAGACAAAAAAACAAACCGCTTGAAATTGCGATGGTACTTCCTATGTCAGGTGAGCTGCAGTCGTATGGTGAAGAAATATATAATGGTGCTGTAATTGCCGCTGATTTATACCGTAAAAAAAGTGGTAAACAAATAAAAATTGTTCCCTACGACACCAAGGGTGACCCGATTGAAGCGGCTCAAATTATTTCACAACTTTCCATATCACAATCAACCGATGCTGTCATAGGACCGCTTACCAGTGAAGAGGCTTCGGTGGCATCAGCTGTTCTTAATTGCGGGTCGCTTCCTATGATTATACCGGCTGCAACAGAAGCAGGTTTAACACGGCTTTCGACAAGTTCATTTCAGTTGTCCCCAAATATTGAATTGGAATCAATCTCTCTTGCTGACTATGCCTACAATCAATTAAATGCCGATTCTGTAGTTATTATATCATCATCAATAACCGACCATATACGCATGACCCGAGCATTTGAAAAACATTTTAAACAGCTTGGCGGAACTGTTGTTGCTGTGGAATATTATCGTTCGCGTGATAAAGATTTTGGTTTATATATTCGTGATATAAAATCTATTTTATTAGGACATCCTACTGACTCGACATTTTATATTACCGAAAACGGCGACACACTCGACTTTGAACTCTTAGCGACGTATGTTGATTGTATTTTTATGCCGGGGGTTTCCAAACAGTTAAAACAGCTTGTTCCGCAAATTCATTTTTATAATCTCAATGGGTTTTATCTAGGTACTGACGGATGGGGAGATCATTCAGTTTATAAACTTGGTGATAATGTTACCAAAGGTGCAGTATTTGCCTCACCTTTTTTAGAGGGAAAACTCTCTGATGAATTTATGACATTAGCTGCTGCTTACGACAGTCGTTTTGGTAAACGCCCTCAACGTTTGGCTGCCTTGGGCTTTGATGCACTTAGATTAATTACACAAGCTGCCAATTCCGGTATCAGTCGTGATTTAATTAAAGAAAATTTGCTGTTAGTAAAAAACTATAGTGGAGCATCAGGAAAAATATCGTTTGGCGATTATCGTGAAAATAGAGAGATGCCTTTGTATAAAATACAAAATGAAAAAGCAAACTCGCTTGAAAATCTCAAAGAAGAAATTATTGAATAGTTTTTTAGAATATCGGAGAATATCATGGATAAAAATATTGCCCTCAAAATGATTGTGAATGGTGAAGAGCGTGATGTCACCTATGAAGAATTGGCTCTGTCTAATAATCTTGCCCAAGAAGCACTTGTTCGGGTTTTGATTGAGAAAAAGCTTTTGGAACCTAAAGACTTAATTGATATGATGGAAACTGTTAAGAAAGAACGGTACCGCAAACCGGAATAAATTTGTAATGAGTGATAAAGAGACACAGATAGTTACTAATAATAGTCCGACCGATGTTTTGTTGATGTGGACAACACATCCGATAAAAAAACGTCCGCTGGTGGCTGTTTTGGTTTCTCTGTTTATTCTCATAGTTCCATTAGTAGTGTTATCGATTACTTCATCAAAGATATTTGGATTTCTTTCTTTGGTTGTACTTTTTGCATCTATAGCAAAATTTTATTTCCCGACCTATTTTACATTGACAGAATCAGAAGCTGTTATTAAAAGCTCTACACAGACTATAAAAAAGCAGTGGTCAGAATTTCGTTCATACTACCCGGATAAAAACGGTGTACTGCTTTCACCGTTCGTTGATAAATCTCGACTGGAGAATTTTAGAGGAATATATTTGATATTTGATAACAATGCTGATGATGTAATGAAAATCGTCAAACAAAAAATTGGGATGGAAACAGACAAGGAAGTAACTGCATGAGTTTTTTTAAAGGAAGCATGGAACTTCCCGAACCCGAAAAGACTGAACTACCTCCTGATCAAGATGCGGTTTTAGAAAAACTTGCCAAGATGGTGGTCAAGCGAGGGTTCTCTGTGCCGGCAATTATGTTTTTAGAATCTATAAAACCGCTTAATTATATCAGTTCACAAGCTCTTGTTTTCTTTGAACCGATTGTGCAGACAATATTTTCTTTTCAGGATTATGATACTTTTCGTTTGGCACTTGAAAAGCGTGAAACGATGGAAATTATTATTCTAAAAATTGAACATTATGATGCCATTGCTCACCGACGTGAAAAACGTATTAAAAAATATTATAAAAAAATTAAGAAAAACTGGAAATGGTACCAACGCTATTTAGGAATTTTTACTCCAAAAGTTGAGTATCCGCCGGAAGTGTTAAACGACCCTAAAGAAACTCAGGAAAATTCTCCTGACAAACCGTCTTTACCCCCAAGCTGATTACTTTTTATCTTGCAGCAGTTTTTTATTTATCCATTTGTGTTAAAAAAGGCAGAGCTTTAAAAAAACTCCACCTATATTATAATATCAAAGTTATCTATATATCTAAATTACGAACATACTGTGCGTTTTGTTGGATAAAGGCAGCACGAGGAGCAGTTTCAGAACCCATTAAAACTGAAAACAGATGATCAGCCTCGGCACCATCGTCAAGAGTTACCTGTAGTAAAGTACGAACTTCGGGGTTCATCGTTGTTTTCCATAACTGATCAGGGTTCATTTCACCAAGACCTTTGTAGCGTGAGATTGATACACCGATTTTGGATTTTAGCCCTTTGACTATTTTATCTTTTTCCGCATCAGAATATGCATACTGTTCTGACTTACCTTGTTTAATCCGAAAGAGTGGTGGTTGAGCAATATAGATATATCCGTTGTCAATAAGAGCTCTCATATATCTGAAGAAAAAAGTCAGGATGAGTGTTCTAATGTGAGCACCATCAATATCAGCATCTGTCATAATAACAACTTTATGGTATCGTGCTTTTGAAACATCAAAATCATCACCAATACCACACCCCAGTGCGGTAATCATCGAACGGACTTCAGTGTTACCCAAAATTTTGTCGATACGTGCTTTTTCTACATTTAGAATTTTACCACGCAATGGGAGGATTGCCTGAAATCGTCTATCTCTGCCCTGCTTGGCGGAGCCTCCGGCGGAGTCACCCTCGACAATGTAGATTTCACATTCTTCGGGATCACGAAGCGAACAATCGGCAAGTTTACCCGGAAGTGCTGCTGAATCGAGTGCTGATTTACGACGGGTAAGTTCTTTTGCTTTTCTGGCTGCTTCCCGAGCGGTGGCTGCTTGTATAAGTTTATCTATAATTTTTTTGGAAACAGATGGGTTCTCCTCAAAGAAAGAGCCTAAAAATTCATTGGTAAGTTGTTCAACTATTCCGCGAACTTCTGAGTTGCCAAGTTTTGTTTTTGTTTGTCCTTCAAACTGAGGGTCACGAACCTTTACAGAAATAACTGCTGTTAGACCCTCACGGGCATCATCACCAACAAGCGTAATATTTTTTTTCTTAAAGGTACTATTTTTTTTAGCATAGTTGTTAATAGAACGAGTAAGTGCGGCTCTAAATCCTGAAAGATGTGTTCCGCCTTCTATCGTATTAATATTATTTACATACGAATAGACAGATTCAGAATAACTGTCGTTGTATTGAATCGCAACTTCAACATCAACATCATCTTCAGTTTTTTTAAAATGAATCGGTTTTTTATAAACAGGATTTTTATTTTCATTGAGATACTCAACAAATGAGGCTAATCCGCCTTTGTAGGAAAAAGTAACTTCTTTGTCTGACCGATGATCTTTTAAAATAATAGTAAGACCTTGATTTAAGAATGCAAGTTCGCGAAGACGTGATGCGATGATGTCGAATTTATATTCTGATTTCTTAAAAACAGTAAAGTCAGGATAAAAAGAAACTTTTGTCCCGGTTGTTTTACATTTCCCGATTTTTTTAACTTTCCCCTGTGCCACACCAATTTTGTAATCTTGACGATACACGTCGCCGCCACGAGAGACTTCTACCGAACACCATTCTGATAGTGCGTTTACGACAGAAACACCTACGCCATGGAGTCCGCCTGATACTTTATAACTTTCATGGTCGAATTTACCGCCGGCGTGTAAGGTTGTCATAACAACTTCTAAAGCGGAGATTTTCATTTCTGGGTGCATTTCAACCGGTATACCACGTCCGTTGTCGGTAATAGCCATCGAACCGTCTTTATTGATTTCAACTAAAATTTTATCACAAAATCCCGCTAACGCTTCATCAACAGAGTTATCGACTACTTCATAGATACAGTGATGTAATCCGCGTTGACTAATATCACCAATATACATAGCCGGACGTTTTCGTACAGCTTCAAGTCCCTCAAGTATTTTAATAGTATTGGCGTCATAATTATGACCAAGTTTATTTTTATCTTTTTCAGTTGTTGCCATCTATGTTTCCTTTCAATGTTTTAACAATCGAATCTGTTTTGTGGATCGTCCAAAGGGGTAGCTGTGAATTTGAGATATAATCTCATCAGATTTCATAGAGATTTCTTGTCTCCAGGCATCATCAGTAACAGCGACATACAAAATCCCATCTTCAAAACGAATTGCTTTTGATCTTTGAGCCAATTCTTTGCCTACAATTTCAGACCATTTTTCTACGACCATCCATCCATGATATGTTTTTGAAATACCGAATGAACTCATTATTTTGCCTATAACTCCTGAAATAGGCTGAGGTTTGTTTTTTTTGTGATCGTTATTTTTCATTTATAATTTCTATATATACACTATTATATATCATTTAAAGATAGTTCTTTTTTATATAGTTTGCAAGGAAAAAATATTTTATAACCTAATGTATGACAATTGGTTACTTAGGGGTAAGGGAGCCTTTTTAAAAAGAGAAACTGTATGTCAAAAAAAGAATCAGCAGCCTGTAACAGGCTGCTGATTATAGGAGGAAAAAGCAGTATTAGACTGCTGAGATAATATTTATCTTTTTGGTATTATAGATCCTGAACCGGTAATTTTGGTGTCGATTTTTTTGGGAGTACCATAGTAGAAAATATCACCGGAGCCGGAGAGATAGATTTCTAAATCTTTTACTTTTCCTTCTGCGGAGAGGTCGCCGGAGCCTGAAAGTTCATACTCAAAAAAGTCATTGTCTAACTCATATATAATTATATCACCCGAACCGGAGAGTTTTACTGATTCAAGCTTTGGTACGGTGATTTCTATTTTACAGTTACGTTTTGATGAATACGATTTATGAGAATCAAGTACTAATGTTTTACCATGTACTTCAGTTTCAATATTATCAAGTAAGTTATCATCAAATCTGATTTCGACAGATTGTTTTTTGCCGACAGTAATAAAAACATCAAATGAGCCGGCTATTTTGATACGTTCAAAGTTGTCAACATCACGAGTCTCTGTTTGAAGGTCGCCGGAACCTTTTATCCCTTTGTTAAATAAACTAAAACCATCGACGTAAGATATTGTAACAAATGAGAGCATGACTAACAACATAAGTATTTTTTTCATATAAAATCCTTTTGTGATTGTTTGTATGTATATTTTCCTTACGGCACATATATATCAAAAGTTTCGGAATAATAATTATATAATGGTACAAATAGGTCATATTGGGATATTCCAACAACCGCTATTACCAACACCTTATCTGACTTTAAGGCTTGTGGAGAAAATCTAAGTTATCTTTTAAGACTCTTTCTTTCAGACTAATAAATGGGTTCGTTTTGCATATAAAAACATCTTTATTAGTCGTTTTTTACCTGCTTTTTCGTTGTAAGTGTAACAGATTTAACCTGTTACAGCGAAATGGCTTTGCCTTAAAAAATGGCTTAAAGCCATTTTTGATAATATTTTTTGTAACGATTTTGTACATATATATTCTCGTTTTTTTAATACGTTGTTCATATAGTAGTTAATGATGTGAAAGTGGGAAGAATGTGTAGGGATTTTGTAGGATGAAAAGAGTGGCAGACGAGGGCGTCTGCCGACCACAGTAATGGACTTTTTCAACAAGTCCCTTGCGGGTTTGTTGAAAAACCTCCACAATGCGTCGTCGGGAACCCTTTCCCGACGATTAAGCAGTCAGGAAGGGTTCCTGACTGCTCAAGTAGTGACAATTTGGACTTTATTAACAGTCCCCCGACAGCAGGGCTTAATTACTATTTTCACAAGCTCTTTAAATATGAATTATTATATCCGCTCTTATAGCACTGATTTATAACTTTTTTGAAAAATAAGAACAACTTAGAATTTATATCATCTTTCATGTAATAAAACCTTGACAAGTGAGCAGTTATTCACTAAAGTTGTGGAAATATTTAAAGAGGTATCTTATTAAGTGTTAGAGACATATTTCCCTATACTCTTGTTAATGGCAATCGGATTTGTTTTATCTATTGTCTTTTTGTTTTTATCTGCCAAAATTGGAAGAAAAACAAAACTTGGTAAAAAAACTGACCCATATGAATGTGGTGTGGAACCGGTTGGCAGCACAAAAGAACCTGTGCAGGTTAAATTCTTTCTTGTCGCTATTTTATTTATACTCTTTGATATTGAAGTCATCTTTTTATATCCGTACGCTGTTATGGCTCGGGAATTAGGATTATTTGGCTTGATTGAAATATCTGTTTTTGTCGTAATCTTATTAGTCGGATATTTTTATATGCTTGGCAGAGGAGCTCTCAAGTGGGATTAGAAGAGAAAATACCTGATTCAATAATACTAACATCACTTGATAAGATGGTCAATTGGGCACACAAACGCTCAATGTGGCCGCTTGGGTTTGGGCTTGCCTGCTGTGCTATTGAAATGATTTCTACCTTTGGACCGCATTTTGATGTTGCCCGTTATGGTATGGAAGTTATGAGACCTTCCCCGAGACAGGCAGATTTAATGATTGTGGCGGGTAGGGTTTCTCAGAAAATGGCTCCGGTTGTCAAAACTCTTTATGAGCAAATGCCTAATCCGAAATGGGTTATTTCGATGGGTGCTTGTGCTTCCTGTGGCGGTGTTTTTAATAATTACGCTATTGTGCAGGGGGTTGATAGGATTATTCCTGTTGATGTATATGTCCCCGGTTGTCCTCCGAGACCGGAACAATTATTAAACGGTATTTTGACCCTTTTTGAAAAAGTAGAAAAAGAGTCAGTTAAAGATGAGCACCCTGAATGGGGTAGAAAATTAGCCTAAATTTTTTTTGATATATATTTGTGAATTTTAGAACAAGATTGTTATGGAAGATAAACTAAGAGAATTTTTTAACACAAATTTTAAAGATGCTGTCATCAAGGAAGATAAATTCCGAGGTGATGTTTCTTATTATATTAAACCGGAATCTTTGTATGCTGTTTGTGAGACGATTCTTTCTGATTCTTCCTTAGATGTTAAGTTCCTTTCTGATATTACTTCGCTTGACTGGCTAAATCATGAACAAGAAAAAGACGGCAGGTTTGAAGTTGTTTATAATCTTTATTCTATCAGTAACAGATATCGGTTTTTTCTGAAAGTTCGTCTTGACGGTGAAAACCCGTCGGTGAAATCTTTAGTAGATTTATGGGATGGTGCCAACTGGATGGAACGAGAAGTTTACGATATGATGGGCATCAACTTTGAAGGGCATCCGAATCTGACCAAAATTATAACAGCCGATGAACTTGACGGTCACCCATTACGAAAAGATTTTCCGTTAACATGGGAACAGCCAAAGTTCACCTGGAATTTAGATGACCCGCCTGAGGTAATAAAGTGAGTACTACGAATAAAACAGTAACTCTCAATATGGGTCCTCAGCATCCGTCAACACATGGTGTCTTGCGGGTTATACTTGAACTTGACGGCGAAACGGTTGTAAAAGCCGAACCTGTTTTAGGTTATCTGCATACCGGTATTGAAAAAACAATGGAAAGTAAGTTGTTTTATAAAGCTCTTCCATGTACTGACCGTATGGATTATCTTGCTCCAATGTCTAACAACCTTGGTTTCTGCTTGGCAGTAGAAAAACTGATGGAAATAGATATTCCTGAAAAAGTTCAGTGGGTCAGAGTTTGTTTAGCCGAACTTACCCGTATAAATTCGCATCTCGTATGGCTTGGTACCCATGCTCTTGATTTGGGTGCTATGTCAATGCTTCTCTATACATTCCGTGACCGTGAATCTATTATGGATATGTATGAAGCGGTAGGCGGTCAACGGATGATGACCACATATATACGTATTGGTGGTCTTGCAAAAGATATTCCGAAAGATTTTGAAAAAGGTATTCGTAATGTTATTAAGCAGGTAACAAATGGTTTAAATGACTATGAAACTTTACTTACGAAAAATGAAATTTTTATAAATAGAACTAAAGGCGTTGGTGTTTTAACAGCTGAAGAAGCTATCAATTTATCACTTTCGGGTCCGCTGCTTCGTGGTTCCGGTGTTAAACATGATTTACGAAAAGCAAACCCGTATACCGGTTACGAAAAATTTGATTTTGATATTCCTGTCGGTAAAAATGGTGATGCCTATGACCGCTATTTGGTACGTGTTGAAGAAATTCGTCAATCTATCAGAATAATGGAGCAGACCTTAGACGGTATGCCTGAGGGTCCCTATCGAGCCCATGTGCCGGGGGTAGTACTTCCGCCAAAAGAAGATGTTTTATATAAAATGGAATCGTTAATTTTCCACTTCAAACTGATTACCGAAGGATTTAAAGCTCCTGTTGGTTCTGTCTATCAAGGTATTGAGTCAGGTAAAGGCGAGATTGGTTTCTTTATTTCAGGAGACGGTACAAATAAACCTCATCGAGTACGAGTACGTCCACCGTCATTGATAAATTTAGCAGCATTGCCAAAAATGTGTGAAGGTAATATGTTTGCCGATGTTGTATGTTCTATTGGTTCTATTGATATTGTTTTAGGAGAAGTTGACAGATGATTTTGTCTGAAGAATCAATTGCAAAAATAAAAGAAAAAGCGGTTCGCTATCCTCGAAAAAAGTCGGCGATACTTCCGGCTCTCACAGTGGCATATCGTCAGGTTGGTCATGTTGATCAAGAAATCTATAAAGAGATTTCTAAAGTTATCGATGTGCCGATGGTTGAGATTGAGATCGGAAGAGCGTCGTGTAGGGAAAGAGTGTAGATCTCGGTGGTCGCCGTATCATTAAAAAAAAAAATAGCACTGTCACCAATCAT
>CAJVYT010000021.1 GCA_913009765.1 uncultured candidate division Zixibacteria bacterium | reverse complement strand
TTACACCGTAATGCATAAGCTCTTTGATAACTTCAGGACCGTTTTCGACAATTTGGGTCACTACATCTATATCACAAAGCCCCTGACCGGTTGTTAAGGTATCCTTGATATGTGAATCAAATGAATCGGTCTTTGCTAAAACAGCTGCTATACCGCCCTGAGCTTTATTTGTGCTTGTATCTTGTTCAGATTTTTTAGTTACAATCGCTATTTTGGCGTTCGGGTTGATTTCTGCTATTTTTAATGAATAAAACAAACCGGCAATACCGGTTCCAACTATTAGAAAATCATATCTGTGTTCCATTAGGAATTCTCTTTTTGCAGTTTGAGATCATTTTGGATATATCCAATTAATTTTTCTTCACCCGGGTCTAAATCTATTGTTTGATTAAGATAGTAAAAATCGCAACCAAAATCAAAATTATCAATTTTGACAGCATCTTTTCCGGTCGTTAAAATAAGGTCAGAATTATATTTTTCAGCCGTCTGTTTTATAGACTCTAAAAGTTCTTTAGTATACTCCTGATGGTCTGAAAACTCAAGAGCAAAATCAATATCTGAACAAAGACGGGAAACCTGTTTTTTTAAAGCGTTAAAATTCCCTATTCCCGCAAATAACAGCACAGATTTATCTTCAAGATATTTTATAGGAAATGACTGGTTTTCCCCAATAATTTCAGTAGCAGAAAACCGAGCAAAATACTGTTTGGCATTGGGGTTGTAATTTGAGATTTTTTGTATGAGTATAGGCAGTTCATGAGCTAATTCTGTACGTGTAAAAATTATCAAATCAGCTTCTGATATTTTTGTTTCAGGTTCTCTAAGTAACCCATACGGAAAAAGTTTGAGTTCTTTCTCTTTTATGGAAGCATCAATTGTAACAATATTTATATCCCTATGCAGTTTTCGGTGCTGAAATCCGTCATCGACAATGATGATATCGACGGAATTAGACTCATCAAGCAATACTGCTGCCGTTGCTTTAATTTGATGAATCGAAAAAATAGCATTGGGAAGAATTTCAGCAAGATGTTTTACTTCATCACCTACTTGGGAACTGTCAAGCTGTACAATCTTATATCCGGGCAACATATAATTCTCTTTTGATTTTCTGCCATAGCCTGAAGAAACTATGCCTACTCGATAATTTTCTTTAAGCAGAAATTGAGCAAGAAAAGCAACTATCGGTGTTTTACCTGTTCCTCCAACCGTAATATTTCCAATAGAAATAAGAGGTGTTTTTGTTTTGACTTCAATTTTTTGAGTCATCCGATTAAATTTGATTAGTACTCTATATAAAAGTGATGCAACCCATAAGATAAACGCAAGGAGAGATAAAAATGAGAATCTTTTCCGACGAATTATTTTTTTCCAAAGTTTTTCAAACATGCGATATCTTTTCCAATAGATAGTTACCGATTTGATTAGTAGCTGAATTTTGTAAGTCATTTGTTTCTTTTACTGAATAAGTTATCTCGTTTTTAATCATCTGTTGTACTATATGAGTTAAATCATCGCTGTCGGTTACTTGAGTTCCATAATTATTCTTCAAAATATATTCAGCAGATTCATTAACGTTATATGTTGATTTCCCAAAGACCACAGGTACTCCTGCCCAGACAGGTTCTAAAAGATTATGCCCGCCAATATCTACAAGCGTTCCCCCGACAAATGCCAAGTCAGCAGCAAGGTATAAATTTTGAAGCAGCCCTACTTTGTCGACTAAGATTACCGATTCATGTTTACTTGAGGAACCGTACAGTTTGAACTGAATATTATTTTTCAGAAGCATATTTTTAATTTCATTAACACGTTTGATATGACGGGGAACAATAATAAGATTAAACGTTTTGTGTTCTTTATATATTTTCAAAAAGAGATCGGCAAGCATCTCTTCCTCTCCCGGTCTGGTTGAACCGGCGACAAATATGAATGATTCCGGTTCAATACCGCATGCTAATCTGATACCGTTTACTTTTTCACTTGTACGTTCAAGAAGCGGAGCATCAAATTTCATATCTCCAACAATGCGTACTATTTGTTTCGTATCAAAATAAAGAAATCTTTTATAGTCATTTTCTGATTTGACAAATAATTTTGAATATTTTGTCAGAAGAAAGGTGAAACTTCTTTGAAATAACTTATATTTTTTAAATGCCTTAGCAGACATTCGTCCATTGATAAGTACAATAGGAATTTTACGAGCATCAGCTTCTAAAATTAAGTTTGGCCAAATTTCAGTTTCTGCAACAGCAAGAACTTTTGGGTTTATCACATCATATGTTTTTTTTATATTTGCTTTTGTATCAAAGGGAAATTGGGTCACGGATATATTGGCAGAACGGTATAAATCTATAGCTGTTTTATAACCGCTACGGGTCATAGTTGTTATATGAATTTTAATATTTGGATTTTGTGATTTCATATAATGTATAAGATGCCCGATAACTTTTGCCTCACCGACAGAAGCGGCATGTATCCAAATATCGACTGACGGCAGAGATTGTATCTGTGCAAACCTTCCCTGCCATAACGGGTCGGACTTGAGTTTATCTCGTTTTGCAACAAATGTCACAAACGAAATGATTTGTATAAGTATATTATAGATAAAAAGCATCTGTTATAAATATTCTCCAATAAAACCTGCTATATTTTTTGAGACATCTTTGGCACCTAACAAAGCTGGCAGCAAATGAAGTTTAGCTACACATTCATTGCGATATGTTTCATCGGTAAGAAATTTCGCTAATGCTGCTGTAATATTTTTTTCAGTCGCCTCATTTTGTATAAGTTCCGGTAGGATGTTTTCACCCAGCACCAAATTGACAAGCCCAATAGATTTTAATGTTACAACTCTCTTGGCTATTTGGTATGTAAGCGTACCCGTTTTGTAGATAATAACCATCGGTCTGCCGATAAGCCCGATTTCAAGCGTTGCGGTACCCGATGACGTTACAACCAATTTGGAATCATGCACAACTTTTCTTGAATCATCATAAATAACTGAAACAAAATCTTTATTTTGTATAAGAGTTTCATACTCAAACAAATTTTCAACACCTGCAATAACTGATTTTATTTTGTATTCGGCATAAACAGCCTCTGCCGTTTGAAGCATAACCGGAAGCATCCGTTCAATCTCCTGCTTGCGTGAACCGGGGAGCAAAGCAAGGTGACCATTTTCAGGAATGACCGATGCGATATAATCCGGTTTGATATCCTCGGTAAGATAATGTCCGGCGTATTTCACATTGATACCTGAATCTTTATAGAACTTTTCTTCAAAAGGAAGAATCGGAATCATAAGGTCAATATTCTTTTTGATTTCAACAATCCGTTTTTTCCCCCATGCCCATATTTGCGGAGAGATATAATAAATTATCGGAATTCCAAGTTCTTTTATTTTTTTTGCCAACCGTAAATTAAAACCGGGGTAGTCAACTAAGATAACAACTGTTGGTTTTCGAGATTTAATCTCTTTTAAACATTGATTTAAGAGTTTTCTAAAAAACAGATACTTTTTGGCGACTTCCCAAAACCCTATAACAGCCAAATCTTCTTGGTCAGCAAATTGTTCCTGCCCAAGCTTATGTAATCTTTTACCGCCTAATCCAAAACATGTCAGATTGGAATGTGCTGTATTGAGTTCTTCAATTACACGGGAAAGAGCATTATCTCCCGATGGATCCCCTGCTGAAATAAAGATTGAATCTGCCACTAGTTATGACATTTCCTCATGTAGTTCTAATGATTCTTTACAAATTTTCTCAACTTCCAAAGCAACCCGCAGAGCTTCTGATGCTTGGTAAACAGACACTGCTACATCCGAATTATTTTTGATCGCCGATAAAAATGATGCTAACTCTGCTCCAAGCATATCGGCACCATTATCTTCGATTTTATTATAGATAACATCTTTGTCTGATTTTCCTAAAGGCATGCGAAATCCCTCGACAGTTTCATCAGATGATGCCAAGTTGTAAATATCCGCTTGTTTTTTTGAAAGGTCTAAAGAGTAGTATCCTGATTTTTGAAACAGACGTAGTTTCCGCATCGGGTTTAAAGAAATACGTGAGGCGGTCAGGTTGGCGACACATCCGTTTTCAAATGTAAGACGGGCATTGGCAATATCTATCATATCAGAAATCACTGCAACACCGGATGCCTGAATATCTTTGATTGGAGAATTTACAAAAGAAAGCACCAGATCAATATCGTGAATCATCAAGTCTAAAATTACAGCTACATCGGTACCCCGAGGGTCAAACCCTGCCAAACGGTGAGCTTCGATAAATGACGGATTAAGTTCTGTTTTTGTCAAGGCTGCCACCGCCGGATTAAACCGTTCAATCTGCCCGACTGTTACTTTTACATTATTATTTTCAGCAAATTTTATTAAATTTTGAGCCTGATCTAAATTAAGCGTAACGGGCTTTTCAATTAAACAATGAACACCGGCTTTAATCAGTTGTGAGGCGATTTCATAATGAGCCGTTGTTGGTACTACGATAGAAACCGCATCAACTTCACCGGCTAATTGATTGAGTGATTCAAACTGTTTGATATTGTACTCTTCGGCATATTCTTGGCACCGTTTTTGGTCGATATCATAAACACCAATTAGTTCTGAATCTGTTAATTGAGACATCCATTTGAGGTGATGTCGCCCTAAAGCCCCAACACCGACAACAGCAGTTTTTAATTTAGACATATATGTAAGCTTCTTATAGTTAAGGTTTATAATTGATTCAAGATAATGGTATTGAGATGAAGAATAAAGGAGATTTTTGAAGTAATAGTTGCATATTTGTACCGTCAGGGTATTCCCCTGTCAAAATAAAGAATCAGGTCACAATTCAACTTTGGTGAACCAAAACCCAATCAAACGAAATTATTACATCGTAGGGGCGTTTCGTGAAAAGCCCTTTTAGAAGCTTGTTGATAAAGTCCAATTTCCTGTCATTGCGAACGGAGTCCGCGAAAGTTCGCCTAGGCGAATGGCAATCTCATGTTTTTGTTAAGCATCAAGTTAGAGATTGCCCTCGGCAATTTTGAGCATTTCAAACAGCGACATTTCAACCGAAGTCATTATGCCGCCTAAATCTTTGATTCTCTCCATACCGAGATAATAGTTTTGTTTAAACCGAGAGGAAACCGCATCGGTCACCAAATGCACCTCTTTGCCGTTTGCCAGTAAATCTTGACAGGTTTGATAGACACACACATGGGTTTCGATACCGCAAACAAGAATCTGAGATTTACCAAGCCGGTCGAGTTTCTCATTAAAACCTTCTCCTCCACAACATGAAAAAGTGTTTTTGGTGAGAAGTTCGACACCCTCAAGATGTTCTTTGACTGTCTCAACAGTAGCACCAAGTTTGTCGGGGATTTGCTCTGTCCAAATAATCGGAATTTCGAGAGCTTTGGCACCATCTATCATACGGTTCACATTTTCAAACAGACGTTTGTGCTTGTGCATAAGAGTGGCAAGTTTGCCCTGCACGTCTATGACTACTAATACAACATTTTCTTTTTGTAACATGGGTAGTTCCTTTTTTGAGTTTTAGAATTCATAATTATCGAATTGGTGTGAATGTAGTAAGGAAATGATGGGTTGGCAATAATAATTTTAGTAGGTCAGGAGCCCTGTGCTCCTGACAAGTAGTCAGAACCCATTAAGTTATTTCACTTCTCCTCTCCGGCGGAACCGCCGGAGTCCAGAATGCTAAATAAATACAGAAAGTTAAAATATCAAAAAGAAAATACGAATAATTTAATTAAATCGTTTCTGCCGGGTGCCCACGGCTTGGGGACTGTTGATAAACCTCCACAATGCGTCGTCGGGAACCCTTTCCCCGACGATTAAACAGTCAGGAAGGGGTTCCTGACTGCTCAAATTGTCTTTTAAAACCCTTCGACTCCGCACAGGATAACATGAAAAAAGGCGGAACTGCTAAAGAGTTCCACCTTACAAGTTTGGTTTTATCGAGTGATATTTATGCTGATTTTTTACTGTTGGGTTTGGTGATTAGTTTAGGTTTTTTGCCGTTATTAATTGTCTCGGCTGTTACGACGACTTCGACAATTTCAGACATTGACGGAATATCATACATAACATCAAGCATCGCTTTTTCAAAGATAGAACGCAAAGCTCTGGCACCTGTTTTTCGTTCAACAGCAATCTTGACAGCTGCTTTTAAAGCACCTTTTTCAAAACGAAGTTTAACACCGTCCATCTTAAGCAGTTTCTGATACTGCTTCGTCAAAGCATTTTTGGGGTCGGTGAGAATACTCAAAAGAGTCGCTTCATCCAAAGACTGCAAAGCAGCAACAACCGGAATACGTCCGACAAGTTCAGGAATCAGACCATAAGACATCAGATCTCCCGGTTGGGCATTTCTGAAAATTTCATCTGACTTTTCATCAACAAATATTTTTTCGCCATCAAAACCGATATTATTTTTACCAATACGGCGTGAAATAATTTTTTCAAGTCCGTCAAATGCACCACCACAGATAAACAAAATATGCGATGTGTCAATATGCACAAACGATTGTTCAGGATGTTTCCGTCCGCCTTTGGGAGGAATATTTGCAATAGTACCCTCAAGGATTTTAAGAAGTCCCTGTTGGACACCCTCGCCTGAAACATCTCGAGTGATAGAAGCATTCCCGTCTTTGCGGGAAATTTTATCTATTTCATCGATATAAATAATACCGTGTTCAGTTTTTTCAGCATTAAAACCAGATGCTTGGTATAAGCGAACTAAGATATTTTCAACATCCTCGCCGACATATCCTGCCTCGGTAAGAACGGTCGCATCGGCAATGGTAAAAGGAACTTTTAAAAACTTCGCAAGAGAACGAGCAATAAGAGTTTTGCCTGTTCCGGTTGGACCTAAAAGCAGAATATTTGCTTTTTCAAGTTCCACTTCATCAGATTCACCATCTTGTAACAATTGCGGAATTTTAGAATTTATTCGTTTGTAATGATTATATACGGCAACTGCGACAGTTCGTTTTGCTTCTTCCTGACCGATGACATAATTATCGAGATAATTCTTAATCTCAGCCGGAGTAGGTAAATCTGTGATTTCATCCTGTTTGGAGATATCGGGGGTGTTTTGTGTCAGATCATGACAGATTTCAACACATTCGTCACAGATAAATGCTTCGTGTCCTGAGAACAAGCGTCGTACCTGTCCTGAAGGTTTTCCGCAAAAAGAACAATGCTGCGGGATTTCCGGTTTACCAGTTTTTTTTGACATTTATATCCTATTTAAAATATCTCTTTATGTCAGTTCACAAACTCACTCTGCGAGTTCAGGAACTGACATAACAACTAAATTTATTAAGTTGGCGAAGACGTCTGACATACACAATGAGTCCTTCTAAAGATAAAAAAAATATATCTATCCCTATTTTTGATCATACACTTTATCAATTAAACCGTATTCTTTAGATTCGCTTGCAGACATAAAATAATTACGGTCGGTATCTTTTTCAATTTTTTCAAGAGGCTGTCCGGTGTGATGTACTAATAATTCGTTTAAGCGTTTTTTGGTTTTCTGAAATTCTTCAGTCATAATAGCAATATCAGAAATTTGTCCTTGAGCACCGGCAAGAGGTTGATGAATCATAATTCTTGCATGCGGGAGTGCCGCTCTTTTTCCTTTGGTACCGGCAGTAAGTAAAAATGCACCCATCGATGCTGCCATGCCCATACAGGTTGTGGCTACATCTGCTTTAATCATTTGCATAGTATCATAAATAGCCATACCGGCTGTCACAGAACCGCCCGGAGAATTGATATAAATTGAAATATCTTTTTCGGGGTCTTCTGCTTCTAAAAATAAAAGCTGAGCTACGACTAAATTAGCAATATTATCATCAATTGGAGTACCAATAAAGATGATTCTGTCTTTTAAAAGACGTGAATAAATATCATAAGCACGTTCGCCCCGTCCGGTCTGTTCAACGACCATAGGTACTAAGAAATTGTTTTCAATATTAAAGTCATTCATGGATTCGTACTATCCTTTACTTTTATAACGTCCTGTTATTGTTTTCATTTACTTATTATTTAGTATCGGTTTAATTTATTTTTGCCTTACTGACAATAAAATCAATGACTTTTTCTTCCAAAATCGATTCTCTGAAATCAGCTATTTGACCGGATTTTTGAATAGATTCAATAGCCTGTTCCGGTGTAATATTGTAATTTTTAGCAAATTTCTGAATCAAACTTTGAATATCTTCTTCTTTTACTTCTACTTTTTCCTGTTCAGCCAATTTGTGCATGAGCATATTCCATCGGATTGTACTGATTCCGACCGGCTCATAATTTTTCTTAATTTCGGCTTCATCTATTTTTTGGTCTTTATATTTATTTTTTAAATCTGTAACTACATTTTTAAGATAATCTTCAACCAATGCTTTTGGAACAGGTATTTCATTCGTTTTATTGATATGATCTATCACTGTTGACTTACGGTCTCTGTTTTTCTCATCCTCTTTTTGCAATTGAATATTTTCACGCACTTTGAGTTTGAGTTCAAGCATTGTTTCGCCTTGACCTGTTTTTTTGGCAAAAGCATCGCTTAGTTCTTCTAAAATCCGCTCTTTAACCTGCTTGACAGTACATTTGTATTTTAGTTTAGCTCCGGCAAATTTCTCATCTTGGTAATCATCGGCATATTTGACTGAGATTTCTTTTTCATCACCTTTTTTAAGCCCCGGAAGTTCATCCTGAAATTCTTTAATAGTCATTTTGTTGCTTAAATCAACCTCGGAGTTTTCAAATTTATCCTGTGGGATAACGTTGCTTTTATCTTCTAATTTTTCAATATCTAAAATCACAATATCAGTATTATTTATCGGACGATCAACTTCACGAATTTCGGAGAAGTTTTTTTGCATCATTTCAACTACTTCGTTGACATCATCATCGGTTACTTCAACAACAGTATCTTTAAGTTTTAGACCGTCAACTATTACTTTTTCGATTTCCGGAAAAACTTCGACAGTAGCTGTATAGACAAGTTCGCCGTTATCGTTGTAATCCATAGCGGTAACATTGGGGTAAGATGCTACTTTTAGTTCATGCTGTTTAATTGCCTCGGGATATGTCTCTTTTAAGATATCCTCGGCAGCTTCATATTTTACTTTTTCACCGAATGTTTGTTTTATCATATCCATGGGAACTTTCCCTTTGCGGAATCCTTTAATTTCGGTTTCACGCTGCAGTTCGGACAATTTTTTGTCTATGATTTTTTGGACAGTCTCGGCGGGTACTTCTACAGATAATTCTTTGAGAAGCTCTTCTTTTTCTTTAATTTCTACTTTCACGTCAAACTCCGAATTTATTATTGTATGCTCAATATATCTTCTTAAATGTTAAGTGCTTGAGCAATAAAAAATACGAAAGGGGGGACTTGAACCCCCACGCCTTGCGGCACTAGATCCTAAATCTAGCGTGTATACCAATTTCACCACTCTCGCATTTCAGCCCGACAATATAGGGACTTTACAAATACAAGTCAAGATAAGGATTTAGGTGTTTTATGCTGATACGAACTTGTTTTATCAGCACTTGACAAGCTATATCGCATGAGGTATATATTAATAGTAGATTTAGTCTACTTAGGAGGTCATATTTTGTATTGGTATAAAGAAACTAACTAACTGCTGATGAGGTGACAGAAATAGATATTGCCTTTATTATGGTAGTGATAATATCATCAACATATTCTTAAGGAGAAAAACCAATGTAAACAATATATGCCTGCTTGCTATACACGCACTATAGATAAGCAATAAAAAGGCACACGCAAAACTCTCGAAAGGATGAAACACATATTTATAATGTTCTAAAAGTGAACTTTGTTTTTATAATCTTAAACAAAGTTTGGAGAAAAACATGCGTAATTTTTACATTTTGTGCGTACTCATTTGTACTGACAATCTCTGTCTAAACAATTTTATTATTAAATATAAAGGGAAGGATTTATGCGAAAGTTTTCATTAAAGCAAATCGGGCTTTGGGTTGTGCTGCTTGCAGTCACACTCTCGGGCAGTCAGTGCGGAAAACCAACCGAACCACAGCCTCTGATTACAAAAACAGATTATCCTGTATATTTTAGAAAAGATGAAGATGCTTATGGAACCTCTACTTATCTATACAGATATCGCCCTACTACCAACGAAGTAGATTCTATCTTAATGCCTGATACTTTTAATTTCTTTGAAGTAAAACCTGGCGAGAAACAGATATTTTTACATTCTAACGGAAAAACAGAAGTTTATGATATTGAAACTCAACAGATTATCTCAGTTTTGCCTTACTTCGGCAGAATGTCATGTTCACCCGATTCTCAGCTTATAGCTATTTCAGATGGAACAGAGTTAAATATAATAGATGCTGATAACTATTCTCTTATCTATCATGACACTACCGATGTTGCTCGTGCTGTTTTCACTAGAGACAACAAAAAATTATTCTGTTTTAACTCAACTACTCCTAATTTAATAATACTTGATAGAGAAAATAATTTTTCCAAAACTGAAAAACAAATTGATGTCTTGGCAGGACGACCAATACCATCTTATGACGGACAGAAGTTATTTTTCTTAAACTATTTTAACTGGGATGCAACAGCTTTTGAAGTTTATGACTTTTCTGTAGATTCTATCATATTTATAAATGTTCACAGCCCTGGACATGGTTTGATGACTATTTCTCCGGATGGAAAATTTGTATTTTTCACAAACCCGGGAACTATGATGGTTGGTACCTTTCCTCCTCCGTACTATAATGCTTATGATGTTGATAAAAATGAACTTTTAGAAATCAGTACCCTTAATTTTCCGGGAACAGAAAATGATTCAATAAAAGGTATGATTGCCCAAGAGGTAGCTGTTACTTCTGACGGTAAATGGGTAACAACAGTTGGGTTAGGTGGTTATATAACAGCTGCCGAGATAGAAACTATGACTATTGTAAAGAGCAGAATGGTTGAAAGAAGAGCTGATTTGTGGTGGTGGTGGAACCTGACCAGCTCTGTTTTACCACCTCAATTATAACCATTAAATGAATGGAGGATAAGCTATGTAAACAAAAAATATTTTAATTGTGCCTGCTTGCTATACACGCACTATAGATAAGCAATAAATTGGCACACGCAAAACTCTCGAAAGGCATTACACATTCTCTGTTCCCAACGAATAAGAGATTCTCACGCCCGAATACCATCAAATAAAAATGTAATCAAATATTCCTCGGTCTCTTTTAAAGGCATTCGTTTGTCGGTATATTGTCTTCTTAACAGCCCTTCAATTATAAGCGACACCAAATAACCGGTCAGTTCGACCTCGACATCGCCCCGAATCTCTCCTGTTTTGACCCCGCGAAAGATTATTTCATTAACATACTTTTTGAAATGCCGTGCTAAATCTATCCCCTCAATAACAACTGTAGAATGATTCATAGACGAACTTACATAAAGAAAAAACCGCTCTTCATCTTTAAACAATCTTGAATTGAGTACTAATGCCTGATAGAGATACAACAGCCTGTCCTTTGCCATGACAGATGTTTCCAGTTTTTGGATTTCTTCTACCCATTTTGCAAGATAATCATCGAAAATCAGAATAACGAATTCAAATAGATGAGATTTTGACGGGAAATATTGAAAAAAAGAGCCTTTGGAGATTGATGCTTTTTCACAGACTAAATCAACCGACAGACCATCGTAGCCGTATTCGGCAAACAAAGAAACCGCTGTTTGATATATACGGTTCTTTTTATCGGAAGGCAGCCGTCTGAAAGTGTCAAAAATTACTTTTCTCTCGACAAGTTCGGCAATGATATTTTCATCTAAGAATAGGTTTCGCATATTTTTACTTTCTGTGAGACAGGGCAATTCCCTGTCGTTACAATAAAATTAGATTTCTTAGCCTTTACATTGACAAATACCTAAATAGGTCTCTACCCTTTTGGATTCTTTTCCTATACACTTGTAGTTACTATGTTATAAAAGTAATAAAAAGAAAGAGGTTGTCTCATTATATTAAAATAAAAACCTTTAATCCCGTGTTCCACCGCCATAGCGGATGACACAATTTTAACAGGAGACAACCTCATGAGAAAGATGCAGAACCATATCGTAAAAAGCAACCGTATTTTTATCGGTTTAGAAGATTCAAAACGCACTTGGAAGATTTGTGTCCGTTGTGACAAGATGATAGTTCAGGAGACATCTATGCCGGCAGATTATAAAGTACTTTACAGCTATCTTCAGAACAAGTTTCCTGACTGTCAGATACAGGTCATGTATGAAGCCGGATTTTCAGGATTCTGGCTTCATGATAAACTTCAATCAGATGGGATAGAATGTATAGTTACCCCGGCTCATAAAGTGACACAGGCTAAAGTGAGTAAATTCAAGACTGACAAAGTGGATGCGCCCGTCGTTTAGCTTTAAATTTAGAGAGCGGCGATTATAGTCGCTGTTTTGTACATGACAGAGAACTTCGTGAAGACCGTCAGATAAGCCGAACATTAGATCAAATTCAAAGCAAGATAACTTCGACGAAGAATCAGATACGCAAGTTTTTAGATTTTCACGGATTAAATGGAGATTTACCGTCAGGCTCATGGCGATCATCCCAATATGAAAGTTTGAAGTTATTGAAGTTGAACAAACCATTACAAATTTGTCTGGATACTTATTTAGACCTTTTAGATTATCTTTTAAATGTAAAAGATGAGTTGTTTGGACAGTTAAAGGAATTATGTAAGAAAGAACGTTATAGTAAGTCGATAGCATTAAAACAGAGTCATCCTGGAATAGGCTGGTTGACTGCAATCCGTTTTACTTTGGAGTGGGGTGATTTAAGCCGTTTCCCAAGTGGTAAACATTTCGCATCATTTACCGGTTTGACCGCAAGCGAGTATTCAACCGGAGAATCAATTCATCGCGGTCGAATCACTTGTCAGGGTTCCGGTAACATACGCAGTTGGCTGATTCAGTCCGCTTGGCGTGCTATAAAACTTGACCCTGTATTGCTTGATAAGTTTCAATCGGTATGGAGAAATTCGGGTAGTAAGAAAAAGGCAATAGTAGCAGTAGCTCGCAAACTTGCAGTTCGAATACGAGCGGTAGAGTTGACCGGTCAGCCATATACTATTGGTGTGATAGAATAAAAGAAGAAGCAGTTACAAATGAAATTTACTAATAATAGGAATAGAAAATATTCAGAAGATCTCTTTATTTCAGATTCGAAATTAGGTGTATGACGAAGCCGACCTTGTGTATGATGCACGTTTTGTAGGATGTTGACACTATTTTCGACTTTTCGAATAAGTAAACTGTGGGAAAACCACGAATAGCAGGTTGTAAAGATATTCTGAAGATATATAAATTATTTTGAGATAAACTATAAATAACATTTGACTTTTATCATAGCAGGTCGGTGTTCCGATTCTAAAAAATATAATTGTGAGAAACCCGACAACCTACTATGAGAATAGGAATAAGTAGGGAAGAACCCTTTAGTGGTTCTGCCATAACATAGATTGAGAAATAAAAAGGATGCAGTTGTTACCAGTTCATACGGTAAACTCGTTGTCTGTCGCCTTGTACTGAACCACCGCCTCGTCCGGTAATTTTGACAATAAGTTTTAACACAACCCAACCAAATACAAATCCGCCGACATGAGCTAAATATGCCACACCGCCGCCGGAGTTTCCGGTAAATGACATAAACAGCTGAATAGCAAACCAAATACCGACAACCACTTTAGCAGGGAGATGCACAAATTGAATAAAGAAATAGATTATTAAAATAGTAATTTTTGCTTTTGGATGTAATATCATATAGCCACCCATTAAGCCGGCTATCGCCCCTGATGCTCCCACAAGCGGAACTTGTGAGTTTGGTCCAAACAGAGTGAACAGACCAATAGCTGCCAAACCGGAAGCAATATAGAAAAAGATAAATTTAATAGGTCCAAAGTAATCTTCAATATTATTTCCAAATATCCATAAAAATAACATATTACCTATCAAGTGCAGCCATCCTCCATGCATAAACATTGAGGTAAACATTGTCAGATATGGAGAAGCAGAAAGCATCGGGGTCAGTTCGACAGAATGTGTTAGCTCTACCGGAATAAAACCAAAACGGTAGATTATCTTAGTAAATGCATCCCCTCCCTGCATATATGAAATAAGAAATATCAAACAGTTTAACGCTATAATTCCGATGGTGACATACGGAGTGCGGACAGTCGGGGCATCATCTCGAATTGGTATGAACAAGTTTTTATATCCTCAAAAATTATCTTCTACTTTTATTTTTTTTAACGAAAAAATTGAGATATTGTTCTGATTTGTTTCCGACTCTGTCAACGACTTCAATACCAAGATGATGTTTCCCCGGTGTTAAAGGCTTAGCCGGTCTTGCAATAAACCTTTTTGTTTCCGGATCATATTCGGGAATCAACCATTCTTTGTCGAGCTTTACATTAAATGATTGGTCATCAGCAATACCTGATAATAAATCTTCAACTAAAAAAGTTACTTTCAAATTTCTGCTTGTGTACGTTTTGCCGTTTATAATATTAAGACGACTGATTTCAGGAGGAACTAAATCATACAGAACAGCAAATGTGCCTCCGCCTGTTGATTGTGCATTTAGAGTATGGTCATCTCGTTCATTTTCAAGCCATACCCATTTTTTCTTGTTTTCATCAAACCAGCATAAACCGGTTCGTTCATAAAAGGGGTCACCTTTTCTTACATCGTAACTTATGTTGAAATTTGATTTACATAAAAATGCTTTTGGTTTTATTTCAACAAGAGTTGAAACTAATCTTTCTTTGTTATTTTTAAGATAAAATCTTTTATCTATTTGTATAAAATGTGGTTTATAAAAATTATCTTTCTGAAATTCAAAGGTCATCCCATGAGATGTTATCTTTTGGTTATTTTTATAACCGACAAGATATATTTTTAGGGAATCTCTGTATTGTAATGGGTATGTAGTATCTTTTGACATCGCATAGCCGATTTTATCTATTTGTTCATATTTCTTTAAAGGAGGAATAAAGAGGCTGTATAAATTCATATTAAACAATTTAGGGTACAATACATCAAGAAGTTTATCTTTGGAATAAAGTTCTATACGGGCATCTGCCGACTGTTTTGCTTTGACATGAAGGTTTGCGAGTATTCCGTCTTCTAAAATTTCATAATTGAGTGTAACGCTTAGCTTACCTTTGGGCTGTATACCGCTAAAAATATTATCCCGTATTACAGCTTTTTTTGAAAAGACAAATAATCGTATTGTTGTCCTATTCGTTTTATATCCGTTTAATTTACATTGAATTTGCCCGTTTTCTAAAGTCTTAACTTCAGATTTGTTTACTTTGCCCCATTTGTCAGCCCGATTCATAAATGGTACAAGAGAATCAATTTGCATTGCTGCAATTTCTTTGATAGGAGTAAAATAAAAATAATGTTCTTTTTTTAATTTTACAATTTCAGAATCCAACCGGAATAGTTCTTCTTGAGGACCAAATATAAAATCAAAAAGGAGTGAGCGTTTGTTGCCAAAACAATCTTCGGCAATTATTTCGGCACTATGGTGACCGTATGTTATGTTTTTTTTGTACCCTATTTTGCCGTTACTTTTATTTTGTGATACAGCCCCCTTATAATCATGACCATCAGCATTGTATAAACGCTGTACTCTTTTTTCGTTATTTACAGCTTGTAAATATTCATATCTAAAATTTACTGCTCTTTGTGTTTCAAAATCTATGGTATCAAATGTTACCGCATAGAATTCCTTATTATCAATCTTAAGAGTAAGTTTATATACAGACTGCTGCATTCCGCCTTTTCGCATTTGGTCAAAAACTCCCGCAAACAATCCGAACGGATTATTAAAATATAGTAAAGTATCAAGATAATAGTTTTGCGAGACCGAATCAAATTTTGGTGTAAACTCAAGCTCTCTGCGTCCATTATCAAACAGTGCGTAATCATCTAACATTTTAAAACCGATTTTAGAAAAAATCGGTTTTATCTTATCATTGAGAGAAAATCCATTTTTGAGAGGGTTGAGTGGAAAATTATCGGCTGTTCGTTTTTCAAAATGTAAATGAGGTGCTCCGGCACCGGTTTGACCGGTATAACCTAGAAAATCACCTTTTTTAATTTTGAGTTGCCCTTTTGGTAAAGCAATATCCTGAAAATATCTTTTTGTATCTCTTTGAGTTGTTTTAATTAGGGAATCAATTCTTGGTTCAAAATCATGCAAATGCCCAAAAACATATATAAAACCATCATCACCTCGTAAATACAACCCTTTTCCATAACCGGTATATGCTGTTCTCACGCGAAGTATATATCCTGAAACAGGTGCAAAAATTTGTGTACCGATTTTTCCGCCGGTTCGAATATCTATACCGGTATGAAATCTGTTTTCACGAAAATCTCCAAATCCGCTTGAGAGATCAATTTCTTTTTTAATAGGCCATTCAGATGCTAATAATGTATTAAAGCTAAGTAGAAGCAGGATAATAATTAACGGTTTTATAAGTCTCGCCGATATGGTATACATGTTGATTTTTTCCTTATTTTCATTCTTAAACAAAGAAAGTAGTATATTGATGCAGGAAATCAAACTTTTAATTAACGTAAATTGATAAAATTATATGACAATTTCAGATAAATTTATCAATATTTGTCGAAAAGTTAGGTTGCCAAATTATTTTATTAAATTATATTCAAAGACTTCGGTTTTATAGACAGAATCGGATTTATTAAGTTAGAAAAGAATAATTATATATATCTAAGGAGAAACACCTGATGTTTGATTTTTTAAGAAGGATGATAGTGCCGATTATGATGATTGCTTTAGTAGGCTTTTTAGCTACTATTATCTTTCAATGGGGTGCCGGCATGAGTAGTCGGAAAAAGTATGAAACAAGTAATTTAGCTGCTGTTATCAATGGCGAAGAAATTTCATGGACAGACTTTCAAAGAGTCTATGATAATTTAGTCAAAGCTGAACAGCAAAAATCAGATGAAGAAATTTCTGATGCCAAACAAAACGAACTTTATGATAACGCTTGGTCACAAATTCAATATGAACGTTTATTAGGTCAGGAAATTGCCAAACATAATATTACCGTTTCTGATGATGAACTGTACGATTTCTTAAAGTATTCTCCTCCGCAAGTTTTTATGCAGTCTCCGACTTTTCAAACAAACGGACAATTTGATTATCAAAAATATATTAACGCATTAGCAGATCCAAATTATGCTTCTGTATGGGCTAGCTATGATTCGTATTTTAGAAATGAAATAAAGAAAATGAAACTTCAGGAAATGATTATTCAGGCTGCCCATGTTACCGAAAATGAAGTTAAAGATTATTTTGTCGCTTTAAATGAAAAAATACAAGTCGGCATGATCAATGTCGGGTATGGTCCTTTTTCTCGTTTAGGGCTAACTTTTACTGATGATCAATATCAAGAATACTATAACACACATAAAGATGAATATACTCTTAAAGAACGTGCTGTAATTAATTTAGTTTCTATTGATAAAAAAGCATCACAAGCAGATTGGGCAAACGGACAAACTCAGATTCTACTCATTGCTGATTCACTTTCCGCCGGTGCTGATTTTGCCGAAATAGCAAAAATCTATTCACAAGATAATTCAGCTGCTGCCGGAGGTGATTTAGGATGGTTCCCAAAAGGACAAATGGTTCCTGAATTTGACAAAATGGTGTTTTCTATGAAAAAGGGAGATATCTCCCCACCAGTTAAAACTCAATTTGGATGGCATATTATTAAAAACTTTGGGTTCAAAGATGAAACAGAAGGTGGAAAAACTGTTAAAAAAGTAAAAGCATCTCATATTCTTATCAAAGTAGTTCCATCTCAAGAAACATTAGATATAGCAAACAGAAAATTAAGTAAATTCCGTACTGATGCTTTAGATCTTGGTTTTGAGGAAGCTGCCGCCAAAAATAATTTAACTCCAAATAAAACTGTACCTTTTGAACGTGGTGCCAATATCCAATTTTTGGGTAGAGATAAGTCCGCGTCTGATTTTGCGTTTGAAAATGAAGTAGATGCAATATCTCAGGTTTTAGAGAATTCTACTAAGCAGTTTGTGATTCAGTTGATTGAAAAATTACCTGCCGGACAGGCTCCGTATGATGTTTGTGAAAGAAAAGTAAAACTAGATGTTCGTAAAGAAAAAATTCAATCATTGTGTTCTGATACCGCAACTGCGATTTGGGCTGATATTCAAAATGGTGTTTCATTTAAGAAAGCTGCCAAAAAACATAATATTAAATATGAAGAAACAAAGGAATTTGCTCGAGGCGGATATGTGAAAGGTCTTTCCAATTCTCCGAAAGCTCAAGGGGCTGCCTTTGCTTTAGAAAATATAGGTGATATGTCAGGTCCGATTGATTACAACCAGGGAACAATTATCTTTAAATTACTTAAGAAAACTACCGTAGATTTAAATCAATTTACAACCCAAAAAGACTCATTGACAAATGTTATCCTTGTAAATAAACAAAAAGAATTATTTAATAACTGGTATGAAAATTTGATAAAAAATTCTGAAATTGTCAATAACATCCAATCATTACGGACATCAAGCCGTCAGTATTAATATACACTTAGAAAATCTTATTAATGGAGTCCAAACATGGACTCCATTTTTTTTAAATGGATACAATTTTGGTTGGTTTTTGTATATAAAAATTGATAGATTGTCTTTGAAAACAGCTTGACTAATAGTAAATATATGATATATAATCTTTGTGAAAAAAATAACAATGATGGTCAGCCGAGAAATCCTCGGCATATTGATCTTTTGTATTTGAAATACACTGTAGGAGTTATTACCAAATGATAACCAAACAACAGGCATTAGATTACCACAGTAGGGGACGGCGTGGAAAAATAGAAGTTACCCCAACAAAACCATGTTCAACCCAAACAGATTTATCATTAGCATATACACCGGGAGTTGCTGACCCGTGTATGGAGATTTATAACAATCCCGAAGATGTATATAAATATACTGCCAAAGGAAACCTTGTGGCAGTTGTGTCAAACGGTACTGCAGTTTTAGGTTTAGGAAATATTGGGGCTGCTGCTGGTAAGCCGGTTATGGAGGGTAAAGGAGTTCTTTTCAAGCGGTTTGCTGATATTGATGTATTTGATATTGAACTCAATACTCAAGATTCAGATGAAATTATCAAAGCATGTCAATTGCTGGAACCGACCTTTGGTGGTATTAATTTAGAAGATATCAAAGGACCTGAATGTTTTTATATTGAAGAAGAATTAAAAAAGACTATGAACATTCCGGTATTTCATGATGACCAGCATGGTACTGCTATTATCTCTGCCGCAGCATTAGTCAACGCCTTAGAAATTGTGAAAAAAGACATATCTAAAATTAAAGTTGTGTATGCCGGTGCCGGTGCGGCAGGTATTGCCTGTGCCAAATTGGCTCTTTCTTTAGGTGTCTCACCTGACAATGTACTGATGGTTGACTCAAAAGGTGTTATGTATGAAGGTCGCGGAGATACTTTTAATAAATACAAACAGCAATTTGTCCGCAAAACAGATATTCATACTTTAGAAGAAGCAATGGTTGATGCAGATGTTTTTGTCGGAGTTTCTGCAAAAGATTTAGTTACTCAGAAAATGGTAAAGTCGATGGCAAAAGACCCTATTATTTTTGCAATGGCAAATCCTGACCCGGAAATTACATATTCTGATGCTGTTGCTGCCCGCAAAGATGTTATTATGGCAACCGGTCGTTCGGATTATCCAAACCAAGTGAACAACGTGCTGGGGTTTCCTTTTATTTTCCGCGGAGCATTAGATGTACATGCGACTGCGATAAATGAAGAAATGAAAATTGCTGCGGTGAAAGCACTTGCTTCATTGGCAAAAGAGGATGTCCCGCCGGAAGTAGCTCAAGCTTACGGAGTAGAATATTTTAAATTTGGTAGAGAATATTTGATACCAAAACCGTTTGATCCGAGAATCTTGGTATGGGAAGCTGCTGCTGTGGCTAAAGCTGCTATCGACTCGGGAGTTGCAAAAAATATTATTGATATAGAGGCATATAAAGAAGAACTTGCTTCTCGTATTGGTAATGGTCGATCTGTCATGAGAGTAATGACTGATAAAGCAAAACGGAATCCGAAAAAAATTGTCTTCCCGGAAGGCGATTCAAAACGAATTTTACGAGCAGCTCATACGGTTAATTCCGAAGGTATAGGTAAAGCTATTGTTTTGGGTAAACCTGATATTATCAATAATATTGCAATAGAGCATGAAATAGATTTAACAGGAATAGAAATAATAGATCCGATTGAATCCTCAAGCCGTCAAGACTTTGCTCAAAGATATTATGACAAGAGGAGTCGTAAAGGTGTCTCTTTAGAAAAAGCAACTTGGTTGATGAGAGACAGAACCTATTTTGGTCTAATGATGCTTGATACCGGTGCATGTGATACTGTTCTTTCCGGGGTAAGATCTGATTATCCTGCCACAATTCGTCCGGCACTTGAGATTATCGATCTTGCAAAAGGAGTTTCTCGCGTATCGGGAATGTTTGCCATGATTCAGAAAGATAAGATGTATATGTTTGCTGATACAACAGTGAATATTGATCCTACTGCGGAAGAATTGGCAGAAATTGCAATTGAGTCTGCCAAAGTTGCGAAGCGGTTTAATATTGAACCGAGAATTGCTATGCTCTCATTTTCAAATTTTGGTTCGGCTGTATATGCTCAATCAAAAAAAGTCGCCAAAGCAACAGCAATTGTAAAACAAAAAGCCCCTGAACTCAATATTGAAGGTGAAATGCAGGCGGATACTGCTTTAATGCCTGAGTATCGTCAACGAAGATACCCATTTTCAGAACTGAAAGAAGATGCCAATATTATGATTTTCCCTGACCTAAACTCAGGAAATATCGCTTATAAACTGGCTCAGCGTATGGGTGGATTGGAAGCGGTTGGACCGATTCTTATGGGATTATCCAAACCGGTACATGTGCTGCATCCTACTTTGACAGTGAGTGAAATTGTCGATATGGCTTCAATTGCTGTTGTCGACGCTCAATAATTATTTATGCTTTAGATATATAAAAAGCTCGCTTAGTGCGGGCTTTTTTTATTGCAGAAATTTGACAATTTAATTTTCTCTTTTTTTTTATTTGCTCTTTCCTATTTAAATCAGTAAACTTACTCAATGGCGTATATCTATGAATAGTATAGATATAGTTTTAATAAAATGCTTTTTAGTTAAAGGGATTTGACTTGGGAATTTTTGATTCATTATCAAATGATATTGGGATAGATTTAGGGACCGCAAATACCTTAGTGTATGTCAAGGGACAGGGAATAGTTTTAAATGAACCTTCTGTCGTGGCTATTGAAAAATCTACCGGTAAAGTCCTTGCTATCGGTTCAGCCGCAAAAGAAATGATGGGGCGAACACCCGGAAATATTGCCGCTATCAGACCGCTTAAAGATGGCGTTATTGCTGATTTTGATATTTGCGAAAGACTCATTGCGGATTTTATCCGACGGGTCGTTAAACATAAATTTCTAATGAAACCACGGGTTGTTATCTCGGTGCCGTCGGGTATTACCGAAGTTGAAAAAAGAGCTGTGCGAGACTCGGCAGAAAATGCCGGAGCGAGAGAAGTGTATCTTATCCAAGAACCTATGGCTGCCGCTATTGGGGTAGGACTGCCCGTTGACCAGCCTTCCGGTTCTATGGTTATTGACATTGGTGGGGGAACTTCTGAAATTGCCGTTATTGCATTAAATGGAATTATCAATGATACGTCGGTGCGTATTGCCGGAGATGAATTCAATGATGCTATCATTATGTATCTCAAAAAAAATTACAACCTGCTTATTGGTGAATTAACCGCCGAAGAAATTAAAATTCAAATTGGTTCAGCTTTTCCTTTGGACAAAGAAATTTCTATGGAAATCAAAGGTCGTGACCTTGTTGCCGGGGTTCCTAAAAATCTTAATCTCTCATCGGTGCAAGTTAGAGAAGCTATTTCTGAAACAGTAGATACAATTGTGGAAGCTGTCAGACAGGCACTTGAACAAACTCCCCCGGAATTAGCATCTGATATTTTGGAGCGGGGTATTATTTTGACAGGTGGCGGTGCTTTACTTCGTGGATTAGATAAACGCCTGAGACAAGAAACAAATCTTCCGGTCAATGTTGCCGAAGACCCGCTTACATGTGTCGTTCGAGGTTCAGGTAAGGTTTTATCGGATTTTGCCGGTTATTCTAAGGTTTTAGAAAGAAGCAGACGCGACTAATAATATATTAAGTTATTGAGCCGGAGTAATATCCGGCTTTTTTTATGTATGATTCATTATTATTAATCTTTTTGATTGATTCTCTTGTCTTATAAACGAACAGAATATGATGAAAATTGAAAGCCGCATATCAGTTGATGACTTCGTAAAAAAAGCACAGAAAGGCGATAGACAAGCTTTTTCTGAAATAGTGAGAATACTTATGAATAAAATAACAGCTCTGACATATAAAATGACTTCTGATAGAGACTTAGCTGTTGATATAGCCCAAGACTCTTTTGTTGCTGCTTGGCAGAATTTACATACCTTTAATTTTGATGCAAAGTTTGAGAGCTGGCTCTACCGAATAGCTTACAATAAATCTTTAAACGCCATAAAAAAAGAAGAACGGCATATCAAAGATTTTGATTTCGACAGCCAAGCATCTACCAGCAGTCCCGAACGTGATTTATATCAAAAGGAACTGCAAGATAAAGTTCTTTCGTTTTTAAATACATTGCCAAAAGAGCAACGGGCTGTTTTTGAATTTAGGTTTTATAAAGGTTTGTCTTTTGCAGAAATCGCCGACACAACCGGAAAAGCATTGGGAACGGTTAAAACACTTTATCGCGAAGCGGTGAAAAAACTTCGCAATCTTGCCACAAAACAAAGGTGGACAGTATGAATTGTAAAAAATATGAACAAGAACTATTTGAATCGTTTGGTATAAATTCATTCTCAAGTGAACTGCTGAAACATATCAATACCTGTGATTCCTGCAAAGATATTTTTGACAATTTACATGCTGTTTCTACAACTATCGGTTCCGATGAGCTCTTTTTTGAATCTGATGAAATTGTTGCCAAAAGAGTCGAAGCAGTTAATGATAAAATTGATCAACTGGAACTATCCAAAGTTGTTGATGTCAAAAGCAGATGGAAATCGTATGTTCCTATGGCAGCTGCACTCTTTTTAGTTTTAGGCGTTGGACTCTTAACAAAAGTTTTATTACAATTTGATACATCAACTCAAACAGCCGTGAATACAAATAGCGAATATTTATCTTTCTCATTAAACGATGAGGACACCAAATTTCTTACTGAAGTTGATTTTTCCGAATTTGTCGATGACTATACCTCTGAATTTGGACTGGACAATGATCTGAATATGCTTGATGATATTTCAGAGGAAGAGTATAAATATCTTGAAGAAAATCTTAATATTGGAGAAATTCTCTAATGAAAAAATATAGAATTACAATTTTTATTATGTTGCTTCTATTAGGCGGAAGTTCT
>CAJVYT010000020.1 GCA_913009765.1 uncultured candidate division Zixibacteria bacterium | reverse complement strand
CTTTTTGTATCGTCGATTCGTCTCCGCCTTACCGAACCGACGATTGTACTGTCAGGGAGGGGACCTGACAACTTTATCTTATATCTTAAGTAAATAAATGTCCTACGGCATAATTGTATTGCAATAGCTGTGCCAAATGAGACAGAAAAGGCTATATTTCGTATAACTGCTTGAATGCGAATAGAATGCGATGGGATGTGAATCGTTTGTAAATCTTCTACAAATTTGATTTTTACAGGATTGGTACGCAGTAAAGTACGCAATGAATAAAATATAATAAAACTATGTTGCCTTACATCAAGTTATAGCTGCGTACCGGTACGCAGTGCTTGGTACGCACGGTACGCACTAATAAAATTGATAGAATTGTTTTTTTGAAATATGACTTTGTATTAATTAGAGCTTGGATTGCTCTTCAAGATTGTACTTTAATATACGTTTGCGAATTGTTCCTTCAGAAACTCCTAATTTTCGAGCAGCCTCACGTCTATTCCAATTAGTCTTTTCAAGCAGGCTCAAAAGTTGTTCATGCTTTAATATTTTCCAATAGATATATTACTTAGAAAGGTAACAGCTTTTTCAAATTCTAATTGAGCAGGTAAAGAACTATTGGCACCTCTCATATAAATAGCATTGAAATTTGAATCAAAAACAATTTTAAAAGGCATTGAACGATACGAAATTCCGAGCTTATAAAATGATAGACCGGAATCAGGAGGGGTGACCAGTAGTTCATTGGTCATGTTCTCTTTTTTTAAATAATCAGCAACAGCAACTGAGTCAGGTTGTTCGGCAGCAAATAATAAGTTCTGATTACGAGTTTTGAATAATGAATCAAGCCGTTTGTATACATCAAATTCTTGCAAACATGGGATGCAATTGTCTTTGTTGCCAACAGTTTTTGCCGCGAGGAAAACAACCATAGAGAATGGTGCTTTTGTAGAATCATCTTTCCGTGGTGGTATGATAAATCTACCAAATCCGGGATAACTATAGAGACCTCTAACATCGACCTTAGTCCCCATATTGTCAACTAAATAAGATGAGTCAGGGAATAGGCAATTGTCATTTTGAGTGATAATATTAGTAGCTTCAACACTACGTAAATTTAAGTTTTGCTGTAGCAGTAATAAATTAATTACTACTGAAATCACAATTATAACGACAAGTATTTTTTTATTCATAATTGTTCCTCTTTATGACCCCCGGAGATACATGCATATCTCCGGGATAAAGTTTAATTGTTATTGAGTGTTAATACCACCGGCAGATAGAGTTATAGTGCTAGATGCTAAAGGAATAACTATACAGTCATTACCATTACCATAACATCCTGTAAATTTACCGTTTTGGTCATAATGTGCTTCTTTTAAATAGAAGCTTGGAAGCAAAAGTGATTTTTGAATTTCACTTTGATTTTGAATTGAGTTTTCATCGTTTGTAACAGGTGAATCTATTACAGCAATGTTAAGAATGAGTAATAAAGTTAGAAATAACTTTGCCAAATTTATAGATAGTTTTTTCATTTTAATGTCCTTTATTATTTTTGTTTTATTTTCGCATACAGATATTCTGAAAGTTTAAGAATAACACCAATTGCAAAACCTATAACTATCGAAGCGATTAATGTCCTAAGTTCATTCCCATCTTGAATAGGTAAGTAACCTGTAGCCATTAAAATTATTGGAATAAATAAACCCGCTATTGCTCCATAGTATCCAGATTTCATGTTGTATATCCTTTCTCTTTTGAAATTAAAAGCAGGGATAAAATAATATCCATACTTATATCAATATCTTAGTTTATTAACGTCAATTAGTAAATTGATATATCTTTGTGAAACTATATCCTTTCAGTTAGTCTTACTAATTTTTTAAGTTTTACCATCTTCTAAAAGATTATTGAAAGAATAAACCTACTATACAAGTTGCCAAAACTCCTACAGAACCTACTGCAGCACAATGCAACCAACCACAATTTGAAAAAGCACAAACTGTCGCTACGCCCGCACCTCCTGAAGCCATACACTCTAACCAAAATTCAACCCCGATATCTTCCGGTATAAATTCACCATTAATAAAACTTCCTTCTCTAATACTTGTTGGTGGAGCAGTAGAAACATCCAGTTCTACAAGTATAGTACTCTGTACACTCCCATTTCTCCAATGTGTTAATAGTGCTGTATGATTTGCTGAATCGTGAGTTGGGTTTTCAAATGCCATCCACGTGATTGTATCCGCTCGGATTAAATCTTTGACCACTTTAATATCTGGGGTTAATTTTGAAAATTCTTCATTATCAATAAAAACTTTTGTATATGCATTAGAATAATAATTATATTCATTTTCTATTATTATAGCTGAATTACTCTCTCCATATGAATAACCTTGAGTTTCAAGCCACTCTTTTCCACTGACAGTATTGTTTACCGATGCAGAGAAACTACTTTGGTCAAGAACAGAATTTAATATAGATGATTTCACAGGGCTATCTTCCAAAATAATTTTTTGCTCGGTATCATTGCCAACCAAATATTTTCCATGGGTTTCTTGAGATGGAGAACGTAAACCACTATCCGTAGCTGTAGCATCAATCTTTTTTGAATCAACCGATGTTGAGTCGCATCCAACCATATAAATCCCTACAGATAAAACTGCGATTAAAAAAATTACAAACATTGTTTGTTTAGATCTTAACATAAACTAATCCTCCGTATTATGATTGTCAATCATAATATCTTTGTTCGTTTTTTGTTTATCGAGTAGTCAAACATTAACACTCGACCTCCTAATTAGCGTGACAATTCATACTGTTTTCTATCCTCCTATTTTTCCCTCCTTTGGTCCGGCTGAAAGGTGAGAGTCACATTCCACCCGTCCCCGCCGAACCAAAAGAGAGCTACGCACACCCAACAAAAATTCTCGAAAGGAGCTGAGATGCGGTAATCTATCAAGCCCCCTTTTCCGCCCGGGCGGACATAAGGTGACTTGTCTTATATCTTTTTGTATCGTCGATTCGTCTCCGCCTTACCGAACCGACGATTGTACTGTCAGGGAGGGGACCTGACAACTTTATCTTATATCTTAAGTAAATAAATGTCCTACGGCATAATTGTATTGCAATAGTTGTGCCAAAATTGAACAGCTATGTGATAAATAGTATAACTGCTTGAATGCGAATAGAATGTGATGTGAGTGTAAAAAATAGTTAGACAGGGTATATTATGATATTTGGAGAAAAGAGTCGAGTTTAGAGTCGAGGACAGTCGAGGTGAAATCTAACCTGTTGTTGACCATGTAGATAGAGATGTTAAAACTCGACTATGCAGAGTCGAGGTGAGTCGAGGTATATTTAGTCTACATTTTAGAATAAAAGATGAGATTGCCACGTCTTATTCATCCTTGCGGATTCACTCGACTCGCAATGACTATAGGGTAAACATACAACTATATTTAGAATGGGTATATCAATATAGATTGAAAGGTATAATAACTTGTTAATAGAGACTTGATTTGTTCTGAAGGATATTATATTTCTTGATTCTTCTACGAATAGTCGTTTCGCTTACATTTAGGACACGAGCAGTTTCGCTTTGATTCCAATTAGTCGTTTCAAGCAAGCTCAAAAGTCGGTCACTATCAGATTGAGGTCGATGTGTTGCTGTCAACTCAATCATTTTCTCAATAGATTTATCAGCAAAAAGATATAGTCGTTTTAGTTCGTTTCTTAGTTCACGAATATTACCATCCCATTGTCGCTCTGATAAAATAGATGACAATTGTTCAATAAGTTTAGCATCGCCGTTGATTTTATGACCAAAATTACACAGAAAATATTCAACCAATGCCGGGATGTCACTCATGCGTTCACGCAATGGGGGGAGTTGAAGCGTTAATACTTTCAAACGATAATATAAATCCGAACGGAATTTGTTGTCATCTACTAATTCTTGTAAATCTTTATTTGTAGCAGCGATTACTCGTACATTAAGAGGAAGTTTTTCTACTGAGCCAAGACGTTCAACTTTATTCTCCTCAAGAACCCTGAGAAGTTTTGCCTGCAGTAATAATGGAATCTCTCCGATTTCATCCAAAAACAAAGTTCCGTTCTCTGCCAGCTCAAACTTTCCTTTTTTTGTTTTATTCGCTCCTGTAAAAGCTCCTTTATCATAACCGAATAGTTCTGATTCAAAGATCGATTCCGGTATAGTTGCTGAATTGACTGTTATAAATTTTCCGGTATGTCCTGAATGATAATGTATATAATGTGCCAAAAGTTCTTTGCCGGTACCGGTGTCGCCGGTAATAAGAACAGTGTCATGAGCGACTGAAATATCTTTTGTCAGAGATAACAAATTTCTCATTGTTTTGTCTGCTGTGATAATAGCAGGACATGCATTTTTATCAGAGGCTGTTTTTCTTGATGTTTCTACGGATATATTTTTTAACTTTGAAATTTCACTATCAACTTTGGTTAAATAATGATTGATATTTTCAGATTTAAAATATTTGCGTGCCTCATAAAGCATTTCCAAGGTGTCATAGTCAGAGAATAGATATGATTTTGCTGTCATGAATTGTGTAACAGCCAGTTCATAATACGAACTTATTGAGTTGAACAGGTCTATAGATTTATTGAACCATTCTTTTGCTTTGTCGGTGTTGTCTTTTTGATGTTCAAGTTGTGCGAAAATACGGTAACATGCGGCGATTTCGATTCGTTCGTTTATTCTTTCGGCAACCTGTAATGCTTTGGTAGTATGTGATTCAGATTTTTTATAGTCTCCTAATAAAAGATAGGCATCACCGAGTAATCTTTCTATTTGTGAAATCATATCGGATTCAGGAGCAGTCTTGAGGGCAATTTTTAAACCATTATTGAGTTGAGATAATGATTCCTTAAGCTGACCGTTAAGCATCAGAATTTGCCCATAATATTCATGGTAGATAAATTGTTGATGCTGTGATTCCGAGAAATCATCGTTTTTAATTGCAATCAATTCTAACGCTTTATGGGTTTTTCCTTGTAAAGCATACAATAAGGACATAACTAATATTGCGGATGTGTTTGTCTTCGGGTTGTATGAAGGAGATAGCAATAGGAGTTTATAAGTTTTTAACGAATTCCTAATATCTCCACATGAAAAGTATATCTGAGCGATATTTAAATCTGCCTTTAAAATATTTTGAGGTAAATTAAGAGAATTGTAAATATCTTTAGTTTTATTAAGAACTTTGATAGTTTGTTCAATATCTCCTGATCTAAATAAAACATAAGATAATCTATTTAGAATACGAGCGGATAAGAATTGATCATCGCATCGGAGAGAGGCACTATAAGCTTCGTTTAATGGTTCTTTGGCATTAGCATAGTTGCCCAATAATTGTATTTGCCATCCAAATAAGTATTTGGCAAGGGCATATTTTTTATGTTCTGAAGTTTTGAGAAAGAAGAGTACAGCTTGTTCTGCAAAATCTTGCTCAAGCTCACCCAAAGACAGAGATGCTTCTGATAAAAGCAGGTAGTAATCACCCATTAAATCAGACGATGTATCAATATCTATTAGACAAAGAATTTCTAGTGCTTTACTGAAATCCTTGTTACTAACGTATGTATTGGCGGTCTGTAGTTGTTCTGTTGTCAATATCACTTTTTCTGCTTGTTACTTTCTCTTTACTAATATCAGTATAAAAAAAGTTGAAATTCCATCTAAAAAAACTGTTGAGAGTAATTATAAAAATGTTAACATCTTCTTTATAAGTAAACAATTCGTATTCAGTATTATCACCGGGGGGAGGTTCAATAACATCTTGTTCTTCCCAAGGGTTGGTATCCCCATTAGGTTTAATAACTGATTTGCGTAATTTGGGGTCATAATTGAGGGCGTTGGCAGTCGGAGTGAGGAGAACAAAACTAAATATCAGCAGTAAGATACTGATAGTTAATTTTTTTAGGAACTCTGATATTTTTTTATTCATAGTAGTATCACTCGTTTAAATTTTTTATTACTCATCCATATATATTTTCAATGTCGAAACCGCAGGGGTTTCGACCTACTTTGCTTTATTTGCTCCCAATAGGGGCAGACGAGGGCGTCTGCCGCCCACTGTACTGCTCTTTTTCAATATTAATAATATGTGGTTTTTCTAATGTTTTAATTATAAATAGATTAAAATAATAAATAATAGAACTATAGAAATAAGTAGGTGGATCATTTATTCTTTCTACTTCCCAAGGATCTCCATCCCCATTAGGTTTAATAATTGTTTTGCGTAATTTGGGGTCATAATTGAGGGCGTTGACGGTTGGAGTGAGGAGAACAAAACTAAATAGAATGAGGATAATAACGGCGGTTATCTTTTTATACAGAGACATCAAATGAGTGTGCATAACTTAATTCTCCTTAGTGGTATAAAATGTCTGCGGATAAATTCGTAACATTCTAAACCATTTTAGAAAAAACTCTTGAAGCGATAGGACTTCGCTTTTTATCTATTGCGATTATTTACATAACTACAATAGTCGTTCGTCACATTCTTGTCAAGTAATAAAACGCATAAAATGCGATAATTATTTTTGTATAAAAAGCCATCATTTTTAGGTTTACGGTGCCAATTCCGGTATTCTAAAGCCAAGACAAAAGCAGAAATACCCCAAGTCTTGCCATAATGTTTGTACACAACCCCTGCTGTTGCAAACGCTGAAAAAGTATGTCCTGAGGGATATGCATAAGGAGCACCTTCAGGTCTTTGACGGTTAATTGCTCCTTTCATTGCATTTGATTGACTTAGGAATAGCTCATGGTTACATAAAAAAGAGAACACCTCACCAAAATGGTAAAGTTAAGAGATTACATTGAACAGACCGGCAAGAGTTTATCAATTATTATATTTTACTGATGACAAAAATCTCCAAAAAGCACTTGATGAATAGAAAAAAAATTCTAACTTATATAGAACGTATTCAGTTCATAAAGGTAAAACTCTATATGAAGTATTATGAGAAAGAATAACCACATGAAAAATGTACAGCGAAGTGAGAATTATTACAGCCGACGGCACAGTATAGGATTGTCGAAAAGCTTATCTTATGTGTACAGACTACATAAACAAATAGAAAAGGATTAACTAATGAAATGGGTAACACGATCACATGTTCATGTTGACAGGGTAGCATGTCCCTGGCTTATCAAACGGTTCATAGACTCAGAAGCGGAAATACTCTTTGTTCCCAAGTCGCGTATTCAGGAAGTAACTGAGCATGAGGGAGCGATTCCCTTTGATGCACCCGATGTTGAATTGGGTCATCACGATGGCAAATGCTCATTTGAAACCATTATAAAAAAATATGACCTGCGTGACAAGGCTTTGCTACGTCTCTCCAAAATTATTCATGCAGCTGACACAGATGACCTGGACAGTGACGCTCTAGCTCCCGGGTTTGAAGCTATCGCAGTGGGATACAGCATTCGCTTTCCAGATGATGCCGAGAATCTCAAGCACCAGTTTGAGGTTTACGATGCACTTTACGCATGGTGCCGTTTGGATGTAGCTAAATCCAAACAATAAATATGCCTCAACAGACCTCTATCTACTAAATATGATAAGCAAATGGAGGTTTGGCAGGTGAAATATTGTGGTTTACTACTAAGCAGGATTATGTCTTTGTTGCCTCAATGTTTGTTATGGGGATAGCACTTGTTGTGGGTTTGATATTTTTATACTCTGGTGAAAATATTAGAGAAAGTTATAGTAAAGCTTAATGGAATCTTTTGTGGAGAAAAAATTATGAATAGGAGAATATTCAGTTCGGGTTGAAAGCAAAAGGGGCAGCAAAAACCGAAAGATTAGAAAAAACTCGAGATATTCTTAACTTTGTTAGTGTGACATGATACGCAGACAGAAAACAAGCATAATTGTCAGGCAGACAACAACAGTGTGTAGCTCTCGCCAAAGTGCTGGTTCTATAACCTACCATGCTTTTGATGGATGAGCCACTTCCCAGTCTAAATTTAGTAACACATGATCGAGACAAAGCTTTTAACATAGCCAGCCGGATAGAACATGATGGAACTGTTGAAGACACACAAAAATATCTCAATTGATTTTAATTACAACAGCAGCAATAATCCGGAAATTGCAAATAATCATTCTAACAATGTTTCGATACTGCTGTCTTGTTTGTCCCAAAATCTATTCTTACTTAAGTAAAATCATTTTCTTACTATCAATATAATTCCCGGCGGTTAAACGGTATAAATAAACTCCACTGGCAACTGTTTGTCCTGCATCATCAAGACTGTTCCAAGTGACAGTATGCTCCCCGACAGGAAGATTTTTATCTACCAAAGTGATAACACGCTTTCCTAACAAATTAAAGATTTCCAACTTAACATCAGATCTCTGAGATAAGTTAAACCTAATATTTGTATTTGGATTAAACGGATTTGGATAATTTTGTAACAAAACAAATGAATGAGGAAGTATTTGTATATCTGAATTTCCTATATCAGTTGCAGTTCCTGAGATGAAAATAGAATCATCAATAGTACCGTCATTTTCTGAATCAATATATATTTTTATTCTATGCGTTGATAAATCTTCTATTGTAGGTGCGATATAATGAGAAGTATTTTCAGGAAGAGATACATTCAAAAATTCAAATTCATCTGTTAAATAAGATCCTGCTAAAGTTAATGCTATATTATATGTTTTATTGTTTCCAATATTATGAATCTTTAAACCGGTTGAATTTGTTTTTGAATATCCAATAGAATCCCCCGGTAGTATTGATATATCTGATAACCTGAGAACAAATTCTGTGTCCGGTACAATAGCAATTGACTCAAAAACATGATTTCTGACTACACTATCCGGATTTAGTACCCAAAACTCTCCTATCGGAGCATCATATCGAAGTTGTTCTGTCGCTGTCGTATCTTCTGAAATATGTTTATATGACATAATATTATTTGCTGTAAAAATTCTAAAGCGGTGAACCGAATCAGTAATACCGGATAGAGCTATTTCATAGTTATCATCCTGAAGATAATATCCAATAGGTGACACTGGACCTCCAACCTTTGGTATAAGAGGTATTCCATCGGCAAAACTATTAAACAATGAATCACCATACTGACCGATTGTATCACTTCCATTTGTTATCAACACTGAATCTGTCTCCGAGACATACATTTCGGTATACCCTGCTGCTGTAGCCAATAGATTTATTTGAGATGCTTTTTTATTTATGGTTGGCGTTCCATTTATATAATTATCAAGACTGTCTTCTAAAAACATTCCTTTATTACCCGACCAACCGGCAGGAGCATAAGTCCAGATATTTAGAGTTGTATCAATTTCTATGGTATAGATACTATTAGGGTCAATATTTTCATATACATAAATATCCCAAATACTACCACTTGTATGTTCGGCATAATAAGGAACAATTGTATGTACTCCTGCTTGTACTCCTTGAGCATGAGGACCCATTAATGTTAAAACTCTATCAGATAATGATACTTTTAATGAATCAAACATTTTCAGAATTTCTTTTAAAGTTTCTTTTGGGGTTTTATTTAAGTTTTGCAAGGTGTGCTTAATATTTTCTTGCCCGAATTGATAGGTCCAAATACTGTTTATTAAACTTCGTAAACTATCAGTCATAGTCAAATCGTGAAGTTTTAGATAGTTTGGAACTTCAGGACGGAGCTCAAATGCATACCTATCATAAAAAGCCATTAATGTTGTATTAGCCAGACCAAAACAGGAACCTCCCCATTTACCTTTTGTAGATGCCCATTTTTTTACTGCTGAAGGTCTATAAATAGGAGTAATAAAATTAGTGAAATAACATACATCCTCACCAAACGTCTTTACCCAGGTATGCCAACTTGGAAAATCAGATGACTTGGCATTATACTCATTAAATGCGGTAAATTGAGATGGATACGGTACCCCAGTATAAGAATCAATACCGTAGTAATCTACCCATGCAGAAACAGGCCACATACTTGCTGAATCATTACCAAATTGCCAATGATCATCGGGAGAAGTAAACGGATAGAACTCTCCGCTTGTATTAATCAAAGTAAACACCGGATATTTTATTTTAAAACTATTGCTAATGCCGTATACCGATGAATCAGCATGGTCTGAAACTTTAAAACGACATTTTGTAGATAAAGCAAACGGTACATCAAGTTCACAACTTCCTGTACTCGGATCAATATTGCTTTTTAGAAGAAACCAACCTGTACTAGGAACAGTAGGGTTATATTGTGTTATGTAATAAATATCAATTGCTGAAATACCGGTATCAACTTCGTACTCTAAAGTAAACTTATCATCAGAATGTAAAAGAGTATCTTCAGCCGGATTTAATACTTGAATAGGAGCCGGTTGACCACTTGCCGGATTAAATTCATCTGCTCCAATATCTACACCTGCAAGCCCGTTGTTATCTCCATCAATAAAACGATTTTCCCCGTCAATATCTTTATCAACAGTCACTTCTGTCATACGTCCCGACTCAATCATTAATGAACTTCCTATAAGATGATAATCAAAAATCAAATATGTTTCATGAGATTGAGCAACCTCAGTAGCATCACCCAATATCCAAAGGGAATCATCTGTATTTCTTGAAATTTGGTACCAGTTTGCTTCAGATGTATCCGCTTTAATAAGCGTGTGTTGCAAATGTTTATCGGTAAACGCTCCTTCGTCAACGATAAGAGTCATATCAATACTTTCATGATATGCAATCGTATCTATTTCTCCTGTTTGCTCAGGAATAAACCCAGGAGTATGATGACGATTTGTGGGATACAAACCACCAAGTAGTTGTAAATCTTCGACTGTTGTAATGTATGTTCCGGTTGAATCTACAAATCGCAGTTCATTGGTATCATCTTTGTTTTCCCAAAACCAATTCATACTAAAAGAAGGTTGTTCGGACTGATACATTTGATAACCATAAGAACCGTTACGATAAAACACATTATTAATAGTATAAGTTTCCGACTGATGAGGAAATTCAGCAATTAGACCATCCCCATAATTATAGGCAATTGTATTATTTATAATATCACCTTTCCACACCCCACTAATCATTGCCCCTGTACGATTATCTGCCCTAAAACCATTTCCTGCAATAACATTACTTTCAAAATCCAACATGGCGTGCGGGTCAAATATTGAAGGACAATAAAACCCGGACATTCCATTACCACATAATAAAGTATTGAAAATACCTATACTTAACACTCCGGGGTCTAACGATGTGTATACCCCATAATTATCATTTCCTGAAAAATTGGAATTACTTATTTCAATTGTCATGGGGCTATTTTGTGTATTTGATAAATATAAACCGTTTCTCTCATTTTGAATAGATATCACACTATCAAAATAATAGTCGGCACCTCCTGAATACTGATTATCAATAAATATCCCGCTTCCCGAACTCAAACTATAATCTTGAGTTGTACGCGAAAATAATGAGTTACTGATACTGTAAAGACCGGAAAGATGGGGTTCTATTTGTAAAGCATAATTATTATTATCAACAAAATTGGAACCTTGAATATCCAGCCTTCCTTTAGTGTAAACTGCACTTTTGGCATAACGAACAGTTGAGTTATGCATATTAAGCATCCCTGTAGAATCAACAGAAATTGCTCCATTATTTTCTCCCCAATATTGTATATATGCCGGTGATGGGTCTAAATCAGTATCACCACCGTATTCATCATCATTCCAGGATGTCATCACTGTTCCGGTCACATCCAATGTGCCCTTAACATCTATTTGGGCATTTTGAAAAAATTTAATAACCGAGCCTGAATCAATAGTAAGCGTAACGGTATCAGGTATATAAATATTATCTGAAATAATAGGTAATTCTTCTGAGGATTTAAAATAACAATCATTAGTTAAATGGGTATTATATAAATGTATCGCATTATTCGTATTATTGCTAGCAGTATTCCCTTTAATACTTTGAATTTCACAATTACGTATTTCCATCAATGTTGCTTGAGGAAATTCATAAAATCTATTGTTAGTAAAACTATTATCCTCAAAAACAACATTTTTAAAATTATCAACACGCATTAAAGCATAATAATTTACAAAATTACCTTCAAAAGTACAATGCTTCATGGAGAAACTCCAATCGCGCTGAACATAACTAACTGCAGAGACCAAATTCACAATAGAAGAGTCGGCGTTACGTAAAAAAGTACAATGATCAAAGTTAGTATTTCCACTTGAAATTTCTATCATACCCAAGTGACTGTTTTCTTTGAAAATCACATGAGAGAATGATATATCATGATCATTTATATTATCAGGTCCAATATCGGTAGGTCCAGCACAGTGTAAGCCAAATTCACCGTTTATAGTTATCGGGTCGATTGTTGAACCTTCCATATTAACAAAACCATCTATGTACCAGCCATTATCAAACTCATCTTGTCTGCTTATATAAATATCAAATGGATTGGTAATACCTACTCCCCCAGAACGTATTGTTAATGAACCCCAAGTATCCACATTTCCTTCAGGGTCGTAAATATTTTGTATTATTATCGGACATTCAATAATAAATGGAGGACCCGGATCAAGATAATGTAACGCCCCGTAAGCATTTTGATAATCGCGGTCTAAAGTTAATCCGCCTCCTCTTACTTCATATGGCATTTTCGTCCCATCCGATGCACGGTTCACATATACTTCAGCTATTGCTGTTGAATATAAGAATATACATAACAGCACAATAAAAATTATTTTAGTATTTTTCATGGTAGCTCTTCTTATGTTAGAAATAATTATAATGTTCGTTGCCCGTTACCATTTGAGAATGGTTACGGTTTAAATATAATAGATGGTCTTACCCATTACAAACATTTTTTTCCATTTCCCCAAATTGTTAAACAATATTAAAGATAGTCTTTAGACTTTTGTAAGATACTTAGTTGTCCATTAAAGCTTTTTCTATATGTAATCCTTCAACAAAAACCCACATTTTTATAATTTCAAATCTAAGAACAACTTAATCTTGTAATCCTAAGTTTCCGTGAAGGACAGATGCCCTCATCAGCTCCCTCGAAAAAATGATATACAAAACTTTTTTATAAAATAAAACAAGTCTCCGAGAGACTCTGCCCTACCAAACTAGTTTAATATTAATTGTTTTTTTTTGTAAAACGATAGCCGACTCCTCGGATAGTTTCTATATACACAGATTGTTTGGGGTCAACTTCAAATATTTTTCTCAGCCTGAGGATAAAATTATCTATAGTGCGATTAGTCGGATAGGTGTGATATCCCCACACAGCATCCAAAAGTTGATCACGGCTGACAACTTTACCGGTACGTTCAATAAGATATTTCATGACCATACATTCTTTTCTGGTCAGATGTACTTCTCCCCCGGGACCTTTTGCAGTATAAGTTGTAAAGTTAATTGAACGACCGTCGAATTCATATTCATTTTCAGTTGTTTCACCGGGGTTAAGCCATGCCTGTCTGCGAAATATACCTTGGATACGGGCTAAGAGTTCTGAAACATCAAACGGTTTTGTAATATAATCATCACCACCTGCTAAAAGTCCTTCAACTTTTTGGTCGGTTTGGTCACGGGCAGTGATAAAAATTATCGGAATAATAGAACCTGTTTTTCTAATCTCTTTAGTAAGTGTCAGCCCATCTGTACCGGGGAGCATGATGTCCATTAAAACTAAGTCAAAATTACCTTTTTCAAATTCATTGAGAACATTATTACCGTCATCAACATGCAAAACCTGATACCCGTCGGCTTCCAAATTTATCACCAATCCATCGGCGACATTGGGGTCATCTTCAACTAAGAGAATTGTTTTCATGATTTTTTATTACCTTTAATTGAATTTTAAAATTTACACCAAAACCAATTCCGTCAGATTCAACTTTGATATTTCCTTTATGAGCCTTCATAATTTCTTTACAAAGGAATAATCCAAGTCCACTGCCCGGTTTACTAATATTAAGTACTTCTCCAACACGGTAGAACCTATCAAAAACAAGTTCCAAATCCTTTTTTGAGAGTCCAATACCATTGTCGCATATAGATATAAAAATATGTTTTTTGTCAGATTTAAAATAAACTTTTACAATAATTTTATCTTTATCATTATATTTTAGCGAATTTTCAATAATTGCTTCAAAAGCTCTGCTTAAGGCAAACCTGTCACCATAAAAGATAAACTTATCAGGAATATTTTCAGTAATAATTTCCAATTTTTGATTATGATTAAACGTTATTAGTTTTTCCAAGTCAGTTTTTATCATTGCTGCTAAATCAAAATAGTCTTTATGCAGTTCGTATCCGCTTTTTTCAAAACGTCCGGCTTCTAAAATATTTTCGACCAGTTTTTCGAGACGATTCACATCATCTTTTAATCTTGGAATAATAGTAAGTTTTTTTTCTTCGGGGATTTTATTTGATTTTAATGTATCTAAGTAAATTTTCATAGATGCCAAAGGAGTTTTCAATTCGTGAGTTACCGACATTAAAAAATTTTGTTGAGCAAACTGCAGCTCTTCATTTTTAACAAGTGTGCGGTAAATAAGCCAAGCTCCGGCTCCAACTAACAAAAGAAAGAAAATACCTTCAAGTCCTATCATAATTTGTCTTGAAATTTCTTCCTGATGAATAAGGTCAATATAGGCTTTGTCGGCTCCAAATTTTTGAACCATGTCAACTTTTTCATTAAATAGCTTCGCCATGAGTGCAATCCACCACACAGCTTGGGCAAGTAGGATAACGGTAATACAGATAAATAACCAAAAAGCTTTTTTGGCAGTTAACATTAGTTTCGACATATCAATCCTATTATTTTTTACTAATGTAATACATTTAGTTAAGAGAGGCAAAAGGTTTGCCAAATAGAATAGATATTAAAAAACCCGCTTGGAAGCGGGTTTTTCATAGAAGTTTTATATTATTTAGTCTAATGCGATGGTTTCAAGTATTTCAGGAGCATTATTGTCTACATCAATGTCAGCCGAATCAAATTCAATTTTTTCACCGTTCATAAGTTTTCCTGCAGAAATAATAAGTTTATTAAGATTTAATTTGGTGATATGAGCATCTGCTTTTAAATATTTTGCACGGGCTTTCATGCCAATATCTCCAATAGAAGAATATACAATAACCGGTGTGTCAGGTCTTTCTGATTGCCTGATTCTCATGGTAAGTGCTAAACCGTCCATCTGAGGCATCTCTACATCGCTAATAACAAGATCAAATGAGTGCTTTTGAAATGCTTCCCATCCTTCCAACCCATCAGCAGCCTCAATTACATCACAGCCAAGAGTCTGCAGTTCATTGACAAGCATTGCACGTACGGCTGGTGAGTCTTCGGTTACTAAAATTTTCTTTTGAGCTATATTCAAATCTTCTGTGATAGTAACTTTAGCATTTTCTTTAAATTCGGGTCGAATATCTAATAATATTGTTTCATAATCTAACAAAAGTACCATGTGGTCTTCGGTTGGTTTGACAATACCAAGCACATATTTTTGATTGATTCCTGAAAAAACATGTTTGGCGTCTATAACATCTTCCCATTTAAAATGATGAATCCAGTCAATTCTTTCGACATGAAATCCGGTTTGCATACCAAAAAATTCAGTTACAATAACTTTGTCATGTTTAGATTTTTCATGTTCCATACCCAAAACAGCAGCTAAATCAACAATCGGCACTAAGCGGTTCATATCTTTAAAAACACCTTGAATAGATGGGTCCGATTCTGGTATTTGAATAAGTTGATTTATTTCAGAAACGATTTTTGATACTTTCAGAATGTTGATTCCAAATGAGATTCCTGCTGCTCTATATTCTAAAACTCTTAATTCATTTGAGCCGGTTTGTAAATATGAATCGGCATTTATTTTTTTGTTATCCATTATTTCCTCCTTTTAAAAGTCTCAAAGTAAAAACAGCACCGCCTTTTTCATGGTCTTCAGCAAAAACAGTTCCTCCCATAGCTGTCACTGCAAGTCTGCAAAAATACAATCCAAGTCCGACACCACGATGTTTTCCTTCAGCCCGAAGTTTTAACTGACCAAATTTTTCAAATAATAAGTCAGGTTCTAAATCACCTAACCCTTTACCGGAATCTTTTATATGTACATACAAAGAATCTTTCCCTAAATCGGTATACACAGAAATATTTCCGCCGGAAGGTGTATGGCGAATTGCGTTATATAGTAAATTGTCCAAAGAACGCTTTAAAAGTTTAGGATCAACAGTAATCGGTGTATTCCCTGAATTATTTGTAAAACTTACTTGGATTTTTCTCTCTTGGGCAGATGCCTGAATCATATCAATTGTTTCCTGAATGATAGAGTCGGGAACAATTGTAACCATTGAGACCGGAATACCTACTTTGCCTGATTTAGCAATTGCCATAATATCATACAAGATTGATTCAGACCTGCTGATTGCAACCTGCGAGGAATCAACTATCGTTTTGTGTAACTTATTTGAGTAATCAAAATTACCTTCTGTAATTATTTTCAGCAAATATTTCATTGAAGCAAGCGGTGATTCTAAGTCATGAATAAATAAGGAAAAAATCTCAAGCCATTTGTTGGTCTGTTCATCATCATTATTTTCATCAATATATACTTGACTGTTTTTTTCAATAGTAGGCATATGTTTATTTCTTTATAAAAATGGTTATCAAATTCTCAATACATTATAGTATCGACATTCTGAGATAAAAATTTATTGTTTCTGTTCAATAAATAAACAAATTATAACCAGATTTTCTATTATGATAGGAGATTATTTGTGCCTATCGGTAGGCTGATTGGTTGGTAGAGAATATGTGTGTTATTGGTTTGAGAAAAATGTTATTTTAATCCAAACATAATAAGCAGATGCGGACATTTACGAATCAATTCTTTTTTTATTTTTGTTCTGGCACGATGCAGGTACCATCTGACTGTTGCCTCAGGCATATCCATAATATCTGCTACTTCTGAAATTTTAGAACCTTTCATATCGCGAAGGACAAAAGCAGATTTCTGTTTGTCGTTTAATGTATCAGCAGCAGATTCTATATAGCTTTGAATTCGAACTCGATTATATGACTGCTCGGGAGAATTATGATCTTTGGCAGAAGTTTGGTAGGCATGTTCCAAAGGTTCATGACGGTGTCGTTTATTTTTACGCATAAAATCTATTGAGGCATTCACAGTGATTCTATATAACCACGTATAGAATTTTTTGGACTCATCATACTTATGTATATTTTTAGACATTTTCACGAATACATCCTGAGCTATGTCAGCAGCTTCATCAAAATCAACAACCAATTTATATGCAATTGAAGCAACTTGAGAACGATACCTGTTGACAACTTCAGAAAAAGCAGCTTTGTCACCGTCTTTTATTTTACGAATAAGCTCTTTTACAGCCTTTTCATCGTCTACAAATGTATTGTTTTGTTTTTCCAATATTGGATTGATTTTATCTCTTTTCATAATTACTTAAACGCTAATATAGTTATAAAGTTTCTTTTTCTTACAAAATAGATTACTAAAAAGTAACCTATAAGAAATATACATAATTAAATTACTAAGATAAAGAGATAATTAAGATATTATTGACTTACATAATCCATGTATAATGCCGTATCTCATTGGTAGCATGAGACATAAAAAAACCGCCTACAAACAGGCGGTTTTTTTTAAAAAGATACTTTTAATAATTATTTTGTATTTAAAATAAAATTTTTCGGATTAAAAAATTTACCGTTTCTGATAACTTCATAGTGCAAATGCGGACCGGTTGAATATCCGGTTGAACCCATATAACCGATAATATCGCCGCGTTTTACTTTTTGTCCCCGTTTGACTAATCGTTGGGAGAGATGACCATATCTGGTTTGGAATCCGTAACCATGGTCAATAGTAATATATTTTCCCATGCCGGCAGGTTGATTACTTGATATTTTTACTTTCCCATCTGCCGTAGCAATTACCGGAGTACCGGTATGGTTGGCAATATCAATACCGCGATGCATCTGTTTGTAGCCGGTAAATGGGTCAGATTTCATACCAAATCCGCGAGAGTTCCAGCCTTTGGTAGGCCAAATAGAAGGAGTATGGTCCAAACGGTCTTTAACAGTATTAAGTTCTTTTTCTACATCATTGTACTTTTCTAATTCAAAATTAGAAAGTCTCAGGATTTTATCAATTTCATATTCGGTAGATAAGGCTGTTTGTTCTGTCTCTGATAGATTTACAAGCGACGGCGAGGTTGGACCACCGATACCAAGTTGTCTCTCTTCGGGATTTATTTCAGGAAGATCAAAAAGAGTTCTGATTTTTACTTCTTTATCAATTAAGACCGCATAACGGTCCTCTACTTCGGATAGGTTCCACCTGAGTTGTTCATATTTTTCTTTTAGTTCGGAGTTTTCAGCACGAAGTTTTTCAATTTCTGTTTGATCTACTTTTTGGGTAAAGTATTCAGCTGACAAATAGAAATTACCGGCAACCAATAAAACTGCAAAAATAATAACAGAATATATAACAGCAACCGGAATTTTAAATTGTTTGAGTACCCCATCAGAATTGGGGATTAGCATGAAAGTTAGTTTCTTTTTAAACACAATATCATTTTCTCTTTTAAAGTACCGGTTACTATTAAACTATCATGTTTAAATATCCGGTTATTAACATTTATCCACAGTCGGCTGAATCTAAACGCAATAACCGTTGAAGTCAAGTTTTTAATTTTTCTACTTCACTAAAACATATTCACGCTTTAAAATCTTATTGACTGTTTTTGCCAACTTATCCGATTCCAAATTTTGCAGACTGTACAAATGCCAGTATGTCTTTTTCGGCAACGGAATGTACTGCTCTTTTTTATGTGGTGCTGCTGCCATAATATTTCTCCGATTTTTAACAACCGTACCCGAAAAATATGGGTTTCGCACCATACATATATATATCGGATACAAGAAGCTATTAGTTTAGTATTTCATTTTATAACACTTGCACAATTCATGCCAAAATAGAAATCAGAATAAGTTTTACCTTTTAGTTGTTATCTAATTATGTAACAAAAGGTTATGATTTGCTCTTGCCGACTTGCCCGGCACCGATATATGTCTGTCTGTTCAAAATATTGCCTACTTCCTACATATAATGTACTATTCACAATATTATTATTTTACAAAGCTTTAAACTTAATTGTATGAGAGGTTTAGATATCTACATCAACTTGTCCTCTTTTTTGTCAACAAATAGCAAAAATAAGACAGAACGACAATGAGTTTGATATACTATTCTGTATTTTTACGTATTTCGACAAAATTTATAGTTCTGATTGATTGACTGACAGGTATAACAATTTTACATTAAGGACATCATGCTGATATACCTTAAGATGTCATGCTGAGCGGAGTCGAAGTATGATAAGTATAATTTAATTTATTAATTACCACATTATATAAGGAAAATAAAATGTCTTCTTTACAAAATAAAATTGTTTTAATCACCGGTGCTTCATCAGGTATCGGTAAAGCTGCCGCCCATAAATTTGCCCAAGAAGGTGCCAAATTGATTCTCTGTGCGAGACGAAAAGAACGCCTTCTCAAACTTGCCGAAGAACTCCAAATTGAGTGTTATTTGATTGAACTTGATGTGCAAAAGCGTAAAGATGTTGAGCTGGCTATTTCGGGTTTACCGAAAGAATGGCAGGGTATCGATATTTTAGTCAATAATGCCGGTTTAGGACGGGGTTTGGATAAACTGCATGAGGGAAATATTGACGGATGGGAAGAAATGATTGACACCAATGTTAAAGGACTTCTCTATATGAGTCGGGCTGTTATTCCCGGAATGGTTTCACGTAAATCCGGTCATATTATAAATATCGGTTCGATTGCCGGACATGAAGTCTACCCCGGCGGTAATGTATATTGTGCGACAAAACATGCCGTTGATGCCCTCACCAAAGGCATGCGTCTTGATTTGGTCGATACCCCTTTGCGGGTTTCAACTATTGACCCCGGATTGGTTGAAACAGAATTCTCCGATGTTCGTTTTTATGGTGACAGAAAAAAAGCAAAAACAGTCTATCAGGGATATAAAGCTTTAGAACCTGATGATGTCGCCGATACAGCCGTTTGGATAGCCTCGCGTCCGCAGCATGTGCAGATAGCGGAAGTTGTAATTTTCCCAACAGCCCAAAGCTCGGCAATGGTAACCCATAAAGAGTAAATCTATGAATTATAAAGGTATATGTAAACTATGTGGTTTAAACTCTAAATTTGTTAAGTCACACATAATCCCAGAATGGGCATATAAACCTATGTATGATAAAGAACATAAAGTTCTTAGAGTCTCTTCCAGTCATCGTTCTCCTGTTGGAAGAAAATATTCAGGAGAATGGGATAGGTTTTTATGCCAAAAATGTGAAGATACATTTAAAGATTTAGATGATTATGCAAGAGCAATAATATACTCAACTCCAACAGGAAAAACTTTTGGTATAATGGTTGAACCAGCAACTCATGGAATGAATGTACTAAACATTGATTATAAACGGTTGAAATTATATCAACTCTCTATACTTTGGAAAGCAAGTGCTTGCAATAGAGAGTTCTATAAAAATGTAAATTTAGGAGAACATGAAAATACTATTAAAAACATGTTGATAGAAAAAAATCCTGGTAAATCAGATGCATTTGGATGTATTATGACAGTAGTCAAGCACAATGAAAATGGTGTTTTTGACCACGTAATAGATATGCCTAAACAATGTAATATTGATGGATGGGATATTATTAGATTTTTTTATGCTGGTACAATTTGGCTTTATGTCATAAGTGCAAATACTGATAGATTTCCATTTAAAAAATATTTTGTTCACCCTAATGCCCCATTACATATACTATTAAGAGATTTGAAAAAGACCTCTGGACTTATGAAAAACATTGAATGGTTAAAAAATTATCTATAAGCTGTGCAGGTCGGCGTTCCGATTCCATAGAATTTTGTGGGCGGCTCGCCTAGGCGAGCCCTCGTCTGCCCCTCTTAATCTATACATATCTTTTATTAATTTCATATTATGTTTCATATTTTATGAACGAATATATCGAACAGATTGTCAATTATAAAAAATGGTTCCCAGATCAAGAGGCTGTGTCACAATGGGGAATGTCTGTTCACAAACCCACTTCGTGGCTTCAGGAACAGACATAACATGGAGACAATTTGTATTGTGACACAGCCTCCAAGTCTGGGATGACATGTGGGAAGTGGGGATGTCTAATTAGTACACACTTCGACTCCGCTCAGTGTGACAGTTTTGTCAAGACCCCTGTGTGGTCTTGACTTTTTAAAATAGTTGTCAGGAACATAGGGCTCTTGACCTTGTATGACAGATTTATTGACATCTAAAATAATAATATCGTTTTTCTGTAAGTACTTAAGTAGATAGCCTAAACGTTCAAAGTAAACGTCTAAAGTTTTAGGAGTTAAGTATGTATGAGGCAGTCTATTCTGAATGCTTCAAGTAGAGGTAGTGAAGTATTGGATTTGTTTTGAGATAATACTCTGTTTACAACTTTCATCACATTAGACATAAAATACTTCAAGTCAGATGCCCTTTTGAAGGCATTGTTTGTGTGATAACTTTGTAAGTTGTTGGGGGCAATAAATAAGCGGGGTGGACCTCCCACTCAGCAAACTTTTGTACAGTTCGATTTTAAGTTCAAAACATGCTATTCAATAAGAGGTGGAACACGTTGGAAGACAATAGAATAAACAAGTAACAAACTTGGTTTCACATCGCATTGTTAAGACTTAAATTTAACAAGCAAGGAGAGTTAGTTGCTACTTACCCCTCTTTTTGATACTAAAAACAGCATCTATTTTTGTGTTTTTTTCATTTTTTAAAAAAGTGGTTTTGGACTATAAAACTATTGACAATATTCTATTAAAGCTATACTGAATTGATCGATAGATTGGAAGTAAATGATATCCTGAATGCAAATCCAAAACTTGATAAAGTTCGTACTGCAGTTCTAAAAGCAGGAGCACTAAGTTTAGATTAACTGCTATGATTTGTCAAGCTACCGGAGGTCCTGAAGTTTATCATGGTCGTTCAACGAAAGACTCGCACGCACATCTAAATATTTTAAATGCTGAGTGGAACGAAAAGGTAAGAGTGTTTTCACAATTATTAAATGATTTTAAAGTACCTGTAAAAGAACAAAAAGATTTGTTCGCTTTGATTGGTCCAACAAAAGCAGATATTGTTACAGCAAAAGAATAGTTATTTATAATATTATTTTGAATGTAATAGGCCGAATTTAAATTCTGCCTATTTTATTATTAAATTGGATTTTCATCACTATTTTCGAGAATGGATCAAGTTACCATCAATCTTAATCAGATTTTGGCAATATTAATCGGATAGTTAGAACTTGCATTTGAGTTTTGAAAGTTCTATCTTACAATCTTAAATAAGATAGAGTGGCAGTGAAAAAGAAAATGAGACAATTTGACCATGTCGGTAAACGGATCAGGGATGATCAGTCAAGATCATTTACTGTCCTGCTCACTGGTGTGTTCAGTTTAAATAAGGGACCAGTATGGCATCTGTAATTCGTTATTATGAGGGAATCGGCTCAGTTGCCGTAATCGGCAACTATTTGCCCCGCCTGTGCGGTATTGCGACATTCACTACTGATCTTGTAGAGGCATTATCGGCAGAAGCACCCGATATTAGCTGTTGGGCGGTTGCCATGAATGACAAACCCGAGGGATATGCCTATCCTGGAAAAGTTCGATTTGTAGTTAACCAGAACAAACTTGCTGATTACAACGTGGCTTCGGAGTTTCTCAATATAAGCCAGGCTGATATTGTCTGTGTGCAGCATGAATACGGTATTTTCGGTGGACCGGCCGGCAGCCATCTTTTGAAACTTCTCAGAGAACTTCGTATGCCAATAGTGACAACGCTGCATACGGTATTAAAGGATCCCCCCCCGGAATATCGTGAGGTTATGCACAAGCTGGCAGACATATCCGACAAACTGATTGTGATGAGTCAGAAAGCCTGCGATTTCCTCAGAGACGTTTATGCCGTTCCGGAGGAGAAAATCGCCTTCATCCATCACGGCATTCCCGATATGCCTTTCATTGACCCAAACTTTTACAAAGATAAGTTCGGAGTGGAAGGGAAAAAGGTGCTTCTTACATTCGGTCTCCTTTCACCCAATAAGGGTATTGAAAATGTGCTGCAGGCACTTCCCTCGGTCATCAAGGAACATCCCGATGTTACCTATATTCTCCTCGGAGCAACACATCCACATATTATAAAGGAGCATGGAGAGGAATACCGAATCAAACTTCAGCAACTCGTTCGTGAGCTCAATTTAAACGATAATGTTATATTCCATAACCGGTTTGTCGAACTGAAAGAGTTATGCGAGTTTCTCGGAGCAGCTGATCTATATGTTACTCCTTATCTTGAAGAAAACCAGATTACTTCAGGGACTCTCGCCTATGCAATGGGAACTGGCAAAGCAGTTATTTCGACTCCATATTGGTATGCAACCGAAATGCTTGCCGAGGGACGTGGAATAATCGTTCCTTTCAATGAAGATCGGAAGAGCACACGTCTGAACTCCAGTCACACTGATATATCTCGTATGCCGTCTTCTGCTTGAAAAAAAAAAAAAAAAAAAAACTAGAGATAACTGA
>CAJVYT010000019.1 GCA_913009765.1 uncultured candidate division Zixibacteria bacterium | reverse complement strand
TAGTTGTTTTACCTTGTCCGTACCATTTACACTTTTTTTCTTTTTTTTTTTGTCTTTTTTTTTCTTTTTTTTTTTAATGATACGGCGACCACCGAGATCTACACTCTTTCCCTACACGACGCTCTTCCGATCTGTTCCAAAATTACTTTCTAAAAATTACAAAGTAACTGCGGTCGACCGTTTCTTCTTTGGATCTGATAAATTATCTCAAAATAAATCACTTCGCATTATACAAGAAGATTCCAGAAAACTTACCAAAGAGTATTTTAAAGAAGTTGATGCAGTCATAGATTTAGTTGCTATCTCAAACGACCCATCAGCAGAACTCTTCAAAAAACCTACTATTGAAATAAATGCCGAGAGCAGAATCAACACAGCAGCTCTTGCCAAAGAAAATGGTGTTGCACAATATATCCTTCCGTCAAGTGCTTCTATCTATGGGTACCATGATGAACTTCTTGATGAAACCTGTCCGACCAATCCGCTTACTGTGTATGCCAAGGCAAACGAACAAGCCGAACAGGGAGTCCTGCCGCTTGCCGATGATAAATTCACTGTTACAGTTGTTCGTCAGGCAACAGTCTATGGGCTTTCTCCCCGCATGCGGTTTGATTTGGCAGTAAACGGAATGACGTACGGTTGTTTTAAGAACCGAAAACTTCCACTTATGCGGGATGGTTCCCAGTATCGACCGATGCTGCATATTCAGGATACTACCGATTTGTTCTGTCAACTGCTCGAAACAGACAGCTCTTTAATCAATGGGGAGATATTTAACGTCGGTTCTGAAAAACATAATTTCCAAATCAAAGACTTAGCAGAAGAGATTGTTTGTATCGTATCAGATTTTCTTAATGAAAAAATAGAAATAGAATGGTATGGCGACCCTGATATCCGAAGCTATCGGCTTAATTTTGATAAAATAGAAACAAGACTTGGATGGAAAGCTAAACGTAATTTAAAAGACGGCGTTCTTGAAATATTACATGCTCTGCAAAGTGGAAAACTTATAAAAGATGATTCGACTATTACTCTTGAATGGTACCAACAGTTGGTTGAGTGGCATAAACGTATTAAAGAATTAGAAAAATACGGCGGTATTTTAGATATCGAATAACTATGAAAAAAATACTTTTACTCGGTGCTGCCGGACAGCTCGGCACAGATATACAAAAATATACAACATCTGAAAATATTAAAATCATTCCAAGCACACGTGCTGATTTTGATGCTGAAACAGATGAACCGAACGAAGTACTGGCAAAATACAAAGATTGTGATTACCTGATAAACTGTATAGCATATCACAAAGTTGACCAATGCGAAGATAACTCTGCACTAAGTTTTGCCATTAACGCAAATTTTGTAATGAAACTTGCTGAATTTACAGCTCAAAATGATATAACTTTGATACATATAAGCACCGATTATGTCTTTGAAGGAACTGAAAATATTCTTCACAAGGAAGATGACGATGCTGTACCGTTAAATGTATACGGTACTTCTAAACTTGCGGGGGAGACATTTATAAAAGTATATGCTAAGAAGTATTTTATATTTAGAGTGTCTTCATTGTTCGGTTCAAAAAAATCAAATGACCCAAATATTAATTTTGTTGAAAAAATGGTACATGCTGCCAAAACCGAACAAAAACTGAATGTCATCGATAATCAAATAATGTCGCCGACTCACACAAAAGATGTCGCTTTAGCTTTGCAAGAAATTATTGAGAGTGTTTTTAGCGAGTATGGTATATATCATTGCTGTAACAGCGGGGCTTGTTCGTGGTATCAATATGTAAAAAAAATATTTGATATTTGTCATTTAAATGCTGACCTTACACCTGTGTCGTATGATTCATTTCACACGCATGCCAAACGACCGCAGTATTGTGCAATGGATAATTCGAAATTATCTAAGATTTACAAAATGAAACATTGGGAAGATGCATTAGAAGAATATGTAGAGCTAAAAGGATATAAATCATAATGAATGACAAAATAAAAAAAGGAATAATTTTAGCAGGTGGAAAAGGCACCAGACTCCATCCTGCGACACAAGTCATCGGTAAACCATTACTCCCTGTGTACGATAAACCGCTGATATATTATCCTCTTTCCACACTTATGGCAATAGGTGTAAAAGATGTCCTGCTAATATCAACCAAACGAGACCTTCCCGTATACCAACATCTACTTGGTAACGGATCTAAATATGGTATTAAAATCAGCTATGAGATTCAGTCAATTGCCAAAGGAATCCCCGATGCATTTGTGCTGGGGGAGGAGTTTATCGGCGATGATAATGTTGTCCTGTTGCTTGGTGATAATGTTTTTGACCCTGTCGATAAAATTATCGATGCAGTTAATAGCTATCAGTCAGGTTCACTTATATTTGGATTTTCGGTCTCTGACCCTGAACTTTTTGGAGTTGCTGAAATTGATGATGACGGCAATGTTATCAATATGGAAGAAAAACCAAAACAGCCAAAATCTGACCTTGCTATTATCGGACTGTATATTTTTGACAAACAGGTTGTTAAAATTGCCAAAAAACTGACGCCGTCAGATAGGGGAGAGATTGAGATTTTACATGTCATTCAGCATTATCTTGATAATGATAAATTAAAATTTGTCAATTTAGGCGATAATTTTAATTGGTTTGATGCCGGTCATCCTGATGCAATGCTTGAGGTGGCAACCTATGCAGCCGGTAAAGATGATGTTTCCTTTGGTTCTGTCGAAACGGCTGCCTATCATAATAAAACTATTGATAAGTCAAAGCTGATTAATCTAGTAAAGAATATGCCGACGTGTATGTATAGAGCCAAGTTAGAGGCATATATTAAAGCATTAGATGAATAATTTGATTTAGAAGAAAATACTATTTGATTTTATACAAATAATTTTTTATACTTGGATTCTCTGATTTAAGTGGAGAAATCAATCAGAGTCAAACCATTTTTGGTGGGGTTCCCGAAGATTTAGGAACCTCACTTAAAAAAAATACCCCAATTCTTGACAAATAATTGTAACATTAGGTATGCTTTATTAATGTAAGTTGTACAAAGACTTATAAGTGGTTAAGATTTAAGCAGAATAGTTTTGGTTGCTAATTATTTATTTCCAAAGTCCGACATATACAATGATGTCCATAAAAGAAATAATATAAATTTGGAGGTTTTCCAATGAAGCACTACCACGTATTAATTTCAGCATTGCTGACAACAGCATTTATCTGCCTGTCATTTATTGGTTGTAGCAATAATGACAACATCAATAACTCCACAAGTGATACTCTTAACTATACGGCTGCTAATTTCTCGCTATTGACAGATATAGTCAAAAAAGCTGCTCCTCCGGTTTTTACTGCACCGGTAGCAGCACCTTCTAATTTAGGTGACTGGACCGGAGGCAGTTACCCTCTGTTGAGCAAAGTTTTTGGCACAGATGAATCGATGTCACTTTATTCAAATTTGAACAGTCTCGACGAAACTATCAATATGATTGAGCAGGTTCTTCAGGTAGATGATTCCGGCAACTATTTGGCTGATTCAACTTATGCCACTATTACCAATCTAACGATTCCGACAAACATTACAGGTATTGCCGCTGATGTTTTTGGATTTACAACCGTTGATCTTAATATGTTAGTAAACTTTACTTCCCCAGAAAACAGTCAAGCTATTTATAACTTTGGATTTACTCTCAATGATTCTATACAAACTGTGCTTTCTTATTATTCCGGACCTTCATACGGTCAGGATAGCGGTACGGTTGAGTCTTTTCTTTGTTATGCTCAAACATCACTGATTGATTCGACTGTTGATATTAAAGGAGTCTTTTTCAAAGATTATGGCAACCAGACTTCGGCTCGCTGGGTTTATGATATTCAAACAACAATTGATAGCACTTTTGCTTACCGTATGTCTTGGTATGCCGATGATTTCGGTGACACATCAGGTTTAGGTTGTATCATTGGAGGTGGCAATAAAAGCACTGAGTTTGCAATGAAATACCGCCAGTTCCGACCAGCTGATTCTTCAGCTTATGATAGTTTCTATATGTTTGATCAAATGTTTGGTCCTAACTACAGTGACCTTGGCACAACAATCTCTAGTGCATATAATAGCTACACAGACGAAAATCGTATTTTCACCCTCAGCTATATGCCGACAGCAATACTGACCTCTCCATTCTAATGCATGAAAAGTATAAGTAACGAGTACAAAAGGCGGTCCGGTGTGACCGCCTTTTGTATGATAACAAATACTTGTTATACAAAAATAACAAAAACATGATTACTTTGACATTCAACAAATAAATCAAAAAACAAGTAAAACATATCAATTTGAATATTAGAATAACTATTATTCTCAAAATATCATCTTTTTAGATAAATTAACAGTTACAGTAAAAACATCTTGTTTTTTTAAATTACTACTATATATTTGACGGATAAATCATTGTATCATATTTCTAATAAGAAATATGATATTTTGTGTTTTGGTGGGGTTCCCGAGTGGTCAAAGGGAACAGACTGTAAATCTGTCGGCGACGCCTTCGAAGGTTCAAATCCTTCCCCCACCATTAAATTTCTTTCAAAAAATAATAAAGTATCTCTCTTCACCTCTTCTCAGTGTTAAAACCGATCCCCCACCATTTTCTTAAATCCTCACAATTTTAAAACCTCTTTAAATTTATAAATTCTATCACCCGTTTTCATCTCTATAATTTATGATTGTCACCCTGAGTCCGCCGAGACGGAAAGGGTAAGTTTGAATTCATCCTTTGTTTTATTAAATGAGCATACTTCGACTCGCCGAGGCGGGCAGTATGACAGATTTTAAAAACCTACTATTTATCACCGAGTCACCATGAACTTGTCGAAGAGTTTTCCATTAAATGTTATCCACAATTCCAAAAACAATTTTTTCTCTATAATCTAATCATGCCCTGACACTTACAGCAAAATGGGTTCGTTTTTTGAAATAGCATATTTTTAAACACCCCCGACCCCTCTTAAAAGAGAGGAGACAATTGTTACCTATCTCCCAAGTTGTACAAAATTATAAAAACCATTTATCAACTTGCATTATTTTATAACTCCTCTCCGTGCTTGACACGGAGTCCAGTCCTAACACCATGACATCCAAACTTACCCGATATCATCCCGTACTTGAAACGTGAACTAACATAGTTGTTTTCAAATGGGTTCAGTCGCATATAAAACATCTTTTTAAAGCCGTTTTTAAGGTCATCTTTCACTGTAAACAAAACAGGGTTAGTGAGTTACAGCTAAATGGCTTAAGCCATTTTCGTGAATATTCTTCGACACCACCTCAACTTGATTGGGGATCCAACATTTTTGTTTTATCTTTCATAATTTAGGTATTCATAGAAAAGGGTCAGATGCGAAAGAGGGGAGAAGTTGTAGCTTTTTAGTAATACGAAACACGGGGGCAGACGAGGGCGTCTGCCGCCCACAAAAATATCTTTAAGAATCGGAACACCGACAACAAGACTAATGTTCCATCGTCAGTCACAGCAATGAATGAATAGAGGTTTTTTCAACAAGCCCTCAAGTCAGGGATGGTTTGTGGGGGAGAGGTGCAAATTAAAAGTCAGGTCTCAAAAGCGAGACCTGACCAAAAAACTTACATTCTCCAAATAAATTATATCCATAAACACCTTTTTCAATCGACATTTTTTGTATATAAAACTTTTCGCTTCTAAATATATATTTCTATTATTTTATAACATAAAAAAAGCAGCCTGCTTGTGCGGACTGCTTTAAAATATAGTTATTAAAAAACTTTATAAACTATTTTAATTAGTTTTTACTGCGTTTCTTTCGTCCGGAACCTTGACCAACAGATTTTTTCTTCGGACGTTTCTTGTTTGCATATTTAGACCAAAAAGGGTTTTCATTAAAAGAGTCATTTGATAATGAGTCAGCAGTTTGAGAGTCTTGGGACTTTGAAAATTTCCGCTTTGATTCTTGCTGCGTTGAATCTTTTCGATAGAAACTTTTCTTTTTGGAATCTGAGTGTTTTGAAAAGAAACTACTTGAATTAGATTTTTTGAAATCACGACTATTTGATGAGTTGTCTTTAGAATATTTCTTTTTCGCAGCTCTATCAACGGTATCTGATTCGTAAATAGTGTCTTTAGATTTTGAATCAAATCGATATTTCGAGGTTTTCTTTGTATCACTTTTAAAGAATTTACGACGGGAAGTAGATCGTTCGCTTGCATATCTTCTATTTGAGGACATCTCATCGTTTGAAGATTCATTTTTGAAAAACTTTGGTTTTGAGCCAAAACGGTTATGTGAAAAATTTTTCGGTTCACTTTTACTTATCTCACGTTTACTTGATGTTCCATCATTTGAAAATTTCCGTTTTGATGACGAACGGTCTTTTGAAGATTTTCGTTTTGAAGAATAATTATCTCTTGAAAGAGTTTCTCGTAAATTCAAATGAGCCGCTTCTTTAAAAAACTCTTTTTCAGTCGGCATAACAGGAAGTTTAGAGATTGTCATCTTTGTTTTCATAAATCTTTCAAGGTCACGAATCGCACTTTTTTGAGCAGTAGTAGCAAAAGAAATTGCGTGTCCTTTTTTCCCTGCTCGACCGGTACGACCGACTCGGTGTACATAATCTTCTGAATTAGCAGGCATATCATAGTTGACTACCAACTCAATACCGGAGACATCAATACCTCGAGCGGCAATATCTGTCGCAATGAGAACTTGATAGCGACCTTTTTTAAAACCTTCTAATGCGTTACGTCTCTGCCCTAAAGAACGGTCGGAATGAATTTCTGCAGCAGCAAAACCCATATCAAGCACTTTGGATGATAATTTAGTAGCCATTCGTTTCGTTCGAGTAAAAACCAAAACCGGACCGGTACATTGTTTAATGTGTGTTGCTAACAGTCGCCCTTTATCTTGGTTTTTCAACATAAAAATTTCCTGTTCAACTTCTGCAGGAGGAACACCGGTATGATCAACTTCAATACGTATAGGACTTTCCATAAGTTGTTTTGCTATTGCTTCAATTGGTTTGGGCATAGTAGCAGAAAACAGCATTGTCTGACGTTTGTCAGGTATTGATTTCATTATTTTTTTTATATCAGGGACAAAACCCATATCAAGCATACGGTCGGCTTCATCTAAAATAAATATTTCGACAATCGAAAGATTGACTGTTTTTCTCTCGATATGATCCATGAGACGCCCCGGAGTGGCAATAATAATACGTGGATTCTTTTTTAAAACATTTCTCTGAAGATTTATAGAGGCTCCACCAATCAAAACTGCTGAGCGAATACCCAGTGGGCGGCTAATAGTTTTTAGTGATTCTTCCACTTGAATTGCCAATTCGCGGGTAGGAACTAAGACAAGTCCGATACCTTTTTTGCTTTTTGACAAACGCTGAAGCATTGGAATTCCAAATGCTAAAGTTTTTCCTGAGCCTGTTTGGGCTAAAGCGATAAGATCATCGCCTTGAAGACCAACCGGTATCGCTTCCTGTTGAATAGGAGTCGGTGCCTCAAATTTGAGTCGGTTGATTGCCTTTAATAAGCTCGGAGCAATACCCAATTCATAGAATCCATTTTTGGGCTGCTTGGTGGTTCTTTCACTATTACTAGTATAGCTCTTTAAGGCAGTGTTATTACGTGATTGTTGGTTAATGTTCAAAAATTCCTCTTTTATTAAAGTTATTAAGGGGGTTACACATTCGACTCAAATAATAAACCTAAAAATCAATATTTGTCAAGGTAAAAGAAATAGGGTAAAAACATGACTAATTGGTGCCTAAGGTCGAGATAACCATAAACTGATAAGTTAGATTATTGCTCTAATCCGGTCTTCTTGTTAGGATTAAGGATAATAGATGTTGTCGCTTACATTAATAGTATTAGAAATAATATTAAAACTCGACATAAATAAGTAGGGCTAACAAATATTATTTATATTCCGATAAATATGTAGTATGAAAAAAGTTACGCCTTATTCAGCAATTGTCTACGGAAATGTCATAAATGATAAAAACTGTAGGCATATAAAGAAGAAAAAAAATTCTATCTGCTTTAAGCAGGATAATTCATTATTTGAAATCTCTGAGAATCAAACAACTGTTTTTGTAGATTTGGATGACCCAAATTATGTAGATCCTTCATTTCTTATATCTATTGCGACAGCCGGTGAAAATATAAAATTAATTGGCAAAGCAGATAATTTAAATATTGATGAGACTATAAACGTCTCTAAATTTGGTATATCAGAAGTACTAAATCAAGAGCAGTGTCTACAAAGATTACATCAATTTCTCGATGAAATAGAGAATGAATCCAAGCAAAACAATTCCAAAAATAATAGATATGGATTTGACGCGTTAATTGGTATTTCTCCACAAACTGAGAAGATTAGAGCTACACTAGAATTATTATCAGATGTTGATTTTCCCAGTGCTCTTATTCTTGGAGATACCGGTACAGGTAAAAGTTTGATTTCAAAAATACTACATCATTCGGGTACTCGCTCTAACCATAATTTAGTAGAGGTTAATTGTTCGGCAATACCTGATGAGCTATTTGAGTCGGAGTTATTTGGACATGCCAAAGGAGCTTTTACGGGAGCTAAGACAGAAAAAATCGGACTCTTTGAATATTCCCAAAACGGTACCCTCTTTTTAGATGAAGTCGGAAACCTTTCTATGTCGGCACAAGCAAAATTATTAAAAATCCTCGAAGACAAAAAACTTCGAAAAGTTGGGGATATAAATGAACAAGACATCAATGTCAGGGTTGTTACGGCAACAAATACCAATTTAGCTCAAGCAATTCAGGACGGAAAATTTCGTGAGGATTTATATTACAGACTCAATTTGCTTACCATAGAAATACCTCCTTTGCAAGAACGGATATCAGATGTACCCGAATTAATTAACTACTATTTAAAATATTTTTCTACACTATACAACAAATCAAATATTAATTTCTCAGATAAAGGTATTACTGAATTAAAAAATTATTCATGGCCCGGTAATGTAAGGGAACTAAGTAATGTTATTGAACGTGTGGTGCTTTTAACAAAGAAAAATACAATCAGATATTCTGACATTCACGATTCTTTAAAAAAAGGACGAATGAATGCTGAGGGAGTCAATCAATTTGTTATCGATATCCCTCAACATGGTATTTCTCTTGAAGAAGTTGAACATAAAGTCGTTGCGGATGTACTCAAAATGTATGATTGGAACAAATCAGAAACAGCAAGTTTCTTACATATTTCTCGTCCACGTCTAAGAAGAATCATTGAAAAAGCAGGGTTGGTCCAAAACAGACAAAAATGAATTTGATGGAACAATTTGTTCCATATTAAGATTTTACACTTAACATATTATAAGATATGAAGTTAAAAAACATGAAGCAAAATATACCGGTTCAAATCATTCCAATAGCACTAAATTTTCCACAATTTAAAAAAAACGCAAAAGACGGTAACAACTTGTATTTCAAGGCATTATCAATATGTAACACTTTCGGCACTCTTCATGCAATAGGTTAAAGCAGTTAAGAAAACAATAGACCTCTCAATTAAGGAGTAGAAAATGTTACAAACCAAGCAATCAAATATTAGATTAACACTCTTTACGTTTGCTGTAATTGTTTTAACAGTTTTTGTAGGCTGTTCAAATTCACCATTAGGTACAGTAGCGACAGATAATGCTCCCCAATTATTACAACGCAGTTCGGCATCAATGACAGGAATTTCACTTTCTCCTGTTAACTTACATGTTGATTCAGTCATTTCCGCAAGTTTAGGTGGAAAATTGGTATTACAGGATGTTATTTTAGATGTACCGCCAAATGCACTTAAAAATGATACCTTATTCTCAATAGATATACCTGATATAAATGTATTTTACAATGAATTCGGCACAAGCGGATTGGTGTTTGATAAGCCGGTTAAAATAACTATGTCTTACCGTGATGCTGATTTGAGTAATGTAACTGAGTCTACTATCCGTATCGGATGGTTTAACGAAAAAACCGGTATGTTTGATGATGTCATTTGTGATATCGATTATAACAATAAGACAGTTACCGGTGAAGTTTACCATTTTTCAGCCTATGCTTTGATTTCAGACTAAGCAGTTTAACTATTACAGAAACTAAGGAAAATAGTAATGAAACAAATGACAATAAATCGAGTAAGAACAGAGCCATTTGCCGGTATTAAGAGCGGTTCTGAACTTTTGGTACTTGCTCAAGGATGGCTCAAACAGGGAAATCCAATTGTCGCCATAGAGCTTCTGAAAACTGCCATCGAATCAATTGACACAGAACGTGATAAACAGTTACGTGCACAAATATTAAAAGAAACCGGTCGGGCAAAGATGATGCAGTCTGACTGGACTCATTCAGAAACATATTATTTAGAAGCTCAGCGACTATTTATAGAATTAGAAGATTACAAAGGTGCTGCCCAGTGTGCTCGAAACAGAGCAAACATGAATTTTCAACAAGGGAACTATCATGAATCTGAAAAGTTATGTGAAACAGCATTAGATTATGCAACTGTAGAAAATGATCATGAACTACGAGCAACTATCCTCAATACTATGGGAGCAATAAAATCAGCTACCGGAAATTTACAAGAATCAATTAAAATGTTAAAACTTTGTTTATCCGATTTTGAAAGCTCTGGCAATATAATCAGGCAAGGTTATATTCAATTAAATATAGGGCTTACTCAAATTGAACTTGCGGACTATCATGACGCAACACAAAGTTTAAATCATGCATTATCAATTGCTCTTGAAGTGAGAGATCAAAGTTTACTTGAAATTTGTTATCAGAACATTTCAAAGTGCTATCTCGCTCAACAGGAATATATACTTGCCAAATCTGTGCTTGACACAGCTCGAAAAATACTCCCCGGATTGAATTCCAAAGCACTGGAAGTTGAACTCAATCTTATAGAATGCAAAATATTACGAGTAACCGGTAATCTTGAAAAGGCAGCGGATTTATTAAGAGTTACATACCAACAAGCGATTGAGAATGAACAAACGGCTCTTGAGGCAGATCTTCTCTTTGAACAAGCTCTTGTTGGAAAAGAACTCGGCAATATTGACTTTGCTGTTTCTAAATTAAATGCCGCTATAAATATCTATAAAAAAATCGGCGTTGAAAAGAGTTTTAAAGAAGCGGTTCAAATTCTAAATAATTTTAGAAAGAAAAATAATGTCTGATAAATTGATAGATGTGAATAATGAAAACTTGATATTATTCAATGACAACATTTCAAAAGATCCTGATTGGATGAAAACAATTACTAATCTTATGAGCTTGGCTAAAGACGCAAATGAGTCTTTTGAATATGCTCAGGCTGTCAATTATCTTAATACCTTAGAAGAAATCTGGGATTCAAAAAACCTTCCGGATTTCTCATTGGAATTGAGATTTGAACTCTATAAAGAAAAAGGAAAGGCATTTTCTTCACAAGGTAAACATGATGAAGCAATTTTAGAATATCAAAAAATTCTAAAGTTTTGCCGTGATAGCAAATATATGAATGTTAAATCAGAGACTTTTGCTCAAATTGGGCAGCTTCTTTCAAAAAAAGGTGATCATGACAGAGCATTGGGCTATCTGCAGCGGGCTATAGGCAGCTATCGAAGAATTGATGATCGTTTAGGTTTGTGTAAAGCTATTAGAAATCTTGGTGTCATATATTTGCAGTTAGGTGAATTAGACGAGGCGGAAATAAATTATATAGAAGCGATAGATATAGCCGAGGAACTATGTAATGAAACTCTTTATGCTGATTTAGTTAATAATCTTGGTGCTATAATGAATATGAAAGGTAACTGGCGAAAAGCTCTCGATTATTACAGAGAATCCTTAAACATATATAAGTCATCAAATGAGATTCGAAAAAGTGCTTACACAAAAAACAATATCGCAATTACTTTAACTGAGCAAGGACTCAACGATGAGGCATTTGTCTATTTAAAAAAGGCGTATAAAATCGCTACCGACATTAAAGATGCGTCACTGACTTTAATCGTAGACATCAATCTTGCTGATTTGTATCTTAAAAAAGGTAACTGCCAAAATGCTAAAAATCATTGTCGGGCTGCTGAACATTATCTTATTCAGGCTGATTTTACCAACGGAAACTTTGTGGAAACACAAAAAATTGCAGGTAAAATTGCCCGCTTTGAAAATGATTATGAAATGTCACTGAATTATTTTGATAATGCCCTTGATGTAGCTCGAGAAATTGGAACACAATTTCTTGAAGCGGAAGTACTTTTGGAACGAGGTACACTGTATCGCTTAATGAATCGTCCTTTTGATGCTTTGAATGATTTGGAAAATTCATATCATATCTATACTAATATTAATGCTGACAGTAAAAAAGAAGTTACTGAAAATGTTATAGATTCAATAGAAGAATTATATCTTAATATTTTTAATTCCTTGGCAGAAGATGTCGATAAAAAAGATAAGTACACCAAAGGTCATTCTGATAGAGTTGCTTCATTAGCATTACTCTTAGGTAAAGAACTTGGCTTAAAATCATATATGCTTAAAACACTTGTCGCTTCTGCTTTGCTCCATGATATCGGAAAAATTAAAATAGATGATAATATCTTAAAAAAAGATGGTAAGTTGTCTGACAGTGAATATTCCGCAATTAAAAAACATCCGGAACTTGGTGTGGATCTATTGCGAGGTAAAGAATTCCCTTGGGATGTAAAACCATCTATTTTACATCATCATGAAAAAATAAACGGTACGGGATATCCATTTGGACTGAAAGGGGAAGATATTCCAATAGGAGCAAGGATAATTTGTGTCGCTGATGTCTTTGATGCATTAACATCGGATAGAGTATACCGTAAAGCATTTGGTACTCAAAAAGCGTTAGAAATCATGCAAGAAGATTCCGGTAAAGCATTTGATCCGGTAATTTTATCATGTTTCACAAATCTCATTAATCAAGGTAAAGCTGATTCTGTCATTAATTCTATTACTGAAAAAGATGAACTGTTTTCAATTTGGTCACAATGTCTTATAGATGAAAACAAAAATAATAATAAACTACAAACATTAGTATCTTAGAAACATTCTATTTAGATAACTGTGGATTTTTTTTATAATGCCGAAGGTCGGAATCGAACCGACACGATGTTGCCATCGGAGGATTTTGAGTCCTCTGCGTCTACCAATTTCACCACTCCGGCATAATCTAAAAGTTAAATAGCAGCTATTCAACTTTGGTAGGGGAGAATAGTAAATATTTTCGATTCTTTTGTCAAGTAATTGCTCTTAAGGGCTTCTTAAAAAAACTCATGTTTTGGAACATACTTCGACTCCGCTCAGTATGACAAATAATAAGTTGTTGTGTCTTAAGTCACCCTGAGCGGAGTCGAAGGGTATTGAAACACATTTTGGTCTTATTGAGAATTTTATGAAGGTTAAAAATGTGTTCGCTCATCAGAAGTATCTTCGGGATTAACTTCTTCCGTTTGCATATCTCTGCGTTTGTACAGTCCTGCTGAAGGGTGCAGATGGCACTTTTCAGTCGGTTCGGTGCCTTCAATATAAACTTCATTACGGACTTTTACGCATCTATCGGTAGCAATTTCACCTGATTCAATACAAACATCCAAATGTACAATACCCTCCGGCTCAACAAAATCCATTATCGGAAGTGAATCATGAGCAGCAATCATATATTCTGTCCATACCGGAACACCATTTTTGGCTCCATCCTGATTACGTCCCAAAGAAATCTTTTCATCAAACCCGAGCCAACAACCGGTTGTTATCTGCGGAGTAAATCCAATAAACCAATTATCACTGAAGTTATTTGATGTACCGGTTTTTCCTCCCGCAGGACGAGTAAAACCACGCCATCTCGTACCGCGACCAGTTCCGCCGGTGACTACAGATTCCAACATTGATGTCATAATAAATGCTGTTTGAGCAGACAGCACTTCTTCTTTTTTGATTGCGGTATTATCTTCTATAACCTGACCATACCGATTGACAATTTTATGGATTAATCGATACGGTACATGAATTCCCTGATTTGGGAAAATTGAAAACGCCGAAACCATTTCGATAAGTTTTACTTGTGCCGACCCCAACGCTAAAGAGGGAACAGGTTCAAGCGGAGTTGTTATACCCATATTACGGGCATAAAATATTGCCTGTTCAGGCTTAATTTTTAAAATTAAACGAATCGCAATCAGATTACGAGAAAACTGCAACCCTTCCCGCATCGTGATTGGTCCCTTAAATTTATTATCAAAATTGTGTGGACGCCATTGTTTTGACCCCGGAATATCTAAGACAATCGGGTTGTCGTCGATAATTTCAGTAGTTGTAAATCCATTATCAATACAGGCAGTATATACAAACGGTTTAAAACATGACCCCGGCTGCAGTAATGATTGTACGGCACGATTAAATTTCGTTTCTTTAAAGGAACGTCCGCCTATCATTGCCAATACATCTCCATTGCTGTTATCAATTGAGATAAATGCACCCTGCACCGGTTTCATCATACGTATCGAGTCACCATACTGGTCAACAGTATCGGGCATAACCATAGAATATGTTTTATTTTCGGTATTATACTTTTTCGAAATTCTTGCTCTGAGCAAATCTATTCTTTTATACAATGCTTTTTCAGCATCTTTTTGCAAATCTACATCAAGCGATGTATAAACTTTTAAACCGCCAGAGTAGAGCATGTCTTCACCATATTTATCCATTATATATTTGCGGATTGTCTCTGTGAAATAAGGTGCATAGCCTACTTTTTCAACAGGTGGAGAGATTTCAAGAGGAGCTGACTTTAATGAGTCAAACACTTCACGGGTTATACCGCCATACTGAAAGAGTGAATACAAAACCCTGTTTCGAGCCAAAATAGCTTTGTCGGGATGACGAATAGGTGAGTTGATATTAGGACCTTTTAACAGTCCTATAATAATAGCACAATCAGAAACAGTTAGTTCAGGAACAGACTTTGAGAAAAATACATGAGCCGCCGCGGCAATACCATAGGCACCTTTTCCAAAATAATACTGATTGAGATACATCTCTAAAATTTCATTTTTAGAATACGACCTCTCCAGTTTAATAGCTGTGAGAGCTTCTTTGATTTTTCGCTCAAGGGTTTGTTTCCGAGTTAAAAAGAGCATTCGTGACAATTGCTGTGTGATAGTCGATGCACCGGCTGCAATACGCCATTGGACAATATTTTTAAAAGCGACCAAGCCTATACGTCTTACATTTATTCCCCAATGGTCATAAAATTCTCTATCTTCAGAAGCAAGCAGCATTTGCACTAAATGAGGGGGGAAATCCTTATAGGGGGTTAAAAGACGATTTTCGGTATAAAACTCTTTAAGAAGAATCCCGTTACGGTCATATATCTTTGTTTTAATACTTGGTTCAATATTATGCAGCTGCTCAAATGAGGGCAGTTCGGTTTGATAAATATGGTATGTTCTGACCCCAAAAATTATCAGAAGTACAACAAATAAACCCAAGAGAACAAAGACCGAATTACGGATTCGGTTAGATTTCTGTTTTGCTTTTGAATATGCTAGTCCCATAAGGTTCTTATTTTCCTAATTTTCCTCTCCCAAGTCAAGATAAAACCAATTTTTCCTTGTAAAATCCGATTTTTTTATTTCAAATCGTACTTAAATTCCGTTTATTCTACTATTATAACAATACATCTATTTGTTATATGCCGATATGGTACAAAAGATTCTTATTTTATAAGGAGTTTACAAACGTGGATCAAAGTTTTAGCCCTGAAGTAATCAAAGAGTTTGAAAGACAATGGAAAATAATCTCTCGCGGTGCGGTTGATATTCTGCCTGAGGGAGAGTTTCAAAATAGATTAAAAAAATCAATTGCCGACAATAAACCTCTTAGAGTAAAACAAGGTTTTGATCCAACTTCGCCCGATATACATTTAGGACATACAGTTGGAATTAGAAAATTAAAACAGTTTCAGGAATTAGGACATCAAATAGTACTCATCATAGGTGATTACACTGCTTTAGTAGGTGACCCATCGGGACAATCAACTACCCGTCCGTCTCTTTCGTATGATGACATTATGAAAAACGCCGAAACATACCAAACACAGTTTTTTAAAATTCTTGATAAATCAAAAACGGAAATTTGCTTTAACGGCGACTGGTTCAAAAAAATGGACTTTAACGAAGTCATGCATTTAGCAACCAAATTTACCGTTGCCCGTATGCTTGAGCGTGATGATTTTTCAAAAAGAATGAAAGCTAATACATCAATTTCTATTCACGAACTGTTTTATCCGCTTATGCAGGGCTATGATTCGGTTGCCATGAAAGCCGATGTAGAGCTTGGTGCCACCGAACAGACATTTAATCTTTTGGCAGGACGTACAATTCAGGAAGCATACGGAGTAGAGGCACAGCTTGTGTTGACTATGCCTATTCTTGTTGGTTTAGACGGTGTGAAAAAAATGTCAAAATCACTCGGCAATTATATTGGTATAGATGAACCTGCACGGGAAATATTCGGTAAAGCAATGTCTATCCCCGATAATTTGATACATGATTATTTTGAACTTGCTACAGAGGTATCTTTTGAAAAATTGACTGATATTAAAACTCAATTAAATGACTCATCCGTAAACCCAATGGGACTAAAAAAAGAACTTGGTGAAACTCTTGTGGATATGTATTATCCAAAAGGGTCAGGTAAAAAAGCAAGAGATGAATTTGAACGGATATTTTCACAGAAAAAACTACCTGATGAAATTCCTGAAATAGACGAATCCAAATTAGCCGATCTTGAGATTGACCCTCGAAAGATTTATTTAGTACATTTAATTGCTAAAAACAAAATGGCAAAATCAAATTCGGAAGCACGGAAATTAATTACTGCCGGCGGTGTTTCACTGAATGATCAAAAAATAACTGATGCAAACTATGAATTTGACTTAAACGAAGATAAAATATTAAAAGTCGGTAAAAGACGATATTTGAAAATTCTTAAAAATTAAGTGCATCATTTTCAGCACTTGATTGTTAAAACTAAAAGATTAACATACAACAAAGAGCAGATAGATTGAAATTTCACACATATATACTTATTTTAGCTTTGTACAGTATTACTATTGTTGGATGCTCTAAAACAGCATTAAGAAGTGAACTTGTAGAAAAAGTTCCTGAATCTTCAAAAATCCAAACCCCGGTTATCGAAAAAACATCTACGTACAACGATGATTTTGAGGCAATCAGCCCGTATGCATATAATCAGTATGTTATGGCACTTTTGTTAGAAGCAGAAAATCCTCCTGATATTGCTGCTGCTGCAGAACGTTACAAATTAGCACTGCAAGTTTATCCCAATTCATATGAACTTCGCTATTCTTTAGCCAGTACATATATGAAGATGAAACTTTTTGCCGAAACTTTGGAACTCCTTTCTATAATACATCCTGTGGATGATAAAGTATTAGAGTTACGGGGAATGGCATATCGGCAAGTTGGAAAACAGGATTCCGCAAAATATATGTATGAGAAATTAGCACAAATTGACCCTAATAAACCAATATCATATCATTATCTTTCCGGATTTTATAAATATGCCAACAATACTGACTCCCTCTTATGGGCGTACAAAAACCTTGCAAGACTTTTACCGTTTAATGAAAATTATTGGCTTGAATTGGGAAAACTGCAAGCTCAAAAAGGTGAATTTCAAAATTCCAAAGAATCCTTTCTGAAATCATTAGCTCTTAATAACAGCAAGTCAAATCTCCTTTCGTATGTCGGGCTTGCTGAGATGTATAAAATTGAAAAAAAAATTGATTCTGTCCTTATCACATATCATAAAGCTCTTGCTGTTGACTCCACCAACGCAGCTCTCTTCGACGACATTTCAATGGTATATGCCCAGCTTGACTCATTAGAACAAGCATTGCCCTATGCTGAAAAAGCAGTAAAATACAATCCTGAAGATTTAACATTATTACGAAGACTTGGAATTATCTATTATGCAACACAAAAATATGATTTAGCTGAAACTGTGTTTACAGAGTTAGTAAATAGCGGAGAAAAGGATTATATCAATCATTTTTATTTAGGTCGTATTGCAGCACAACGTAAAGACTATAAAATCGCTGTCGATGAATTTAAAATTATGGTTCAGCTTAATGATACAATTCCGGGAAATTGGATGGACTTAGGCTTTACATATAAAAAGCTGGGAGATTCACAACACGAAATTCTCACGTATCAAACTGCTATAACAAAAGTTAAAAATGATACTGCTAAAATAAATCTTTTGTTTGCTTTAGGTGTTGCATACGAACAAAACAAAATGCCGGACAGTGCTGTCGCAGTATTTGAAAAAATAATTTCTATGTTTCCTAAACACCATCAGGCTATGAATTATCTCGGATATATGCTTATAGATAAAGGTGAAAGACTGCCTTATGCAAAAAAACTTATTGAAAAAGCATTAAAACTTTCTCCAAACAATGCTGCCTATCTTGACAGCTACGGATGGCTGTTTTACAAATTACACAATGATAAAAAAGCTGTAAAGTATCTTAAACAAGCGGCGGCACTTCAAAAAGATTCTGTTATTTATGAACACTTAGGTGATGCCTACAATGCCAAAGGTGATAGTGCTAATGCTAAGGATTGGTGGACAAAAGCATACGAACTAAATCCCGATAACGAGGCACTTAAAGATAAATTACAATAATGAGTAAAATGGAATTTGCTCCAATAATAAAAAAATTACTATTTTTATCTCTTCTCGTAAGCGTAGTCGGTTGTGCTGAAATAGGACCACCGCCCGGCGGGGAAGTAGATAAAGTCAAACCAAGAATAATTGCCTCATCTCCGGTAAATGGTTCCACTTTGGTTGAAATTGGTAATAGTATTACAATTTCTTTTTCAGAAAGAATTATCAAACCGTTATCAAAACGACCTATTTATATTTCTCCCCGTCTAAAATCTGAACCAAAGATACAGTGGAAATCCGATAAAGTAATTATCACCTTAGCAGATTCATTTGAAGTCAATCAGACATACATTATTTCTTTTGCTGACGGTATACAAGATCAGCGTCGTAATCCATTAGACTCCGGTTCTATTATAGCATTTACAACCGGAGAGAAACTTGCCAATGGAGTTATCGGTGGTACAGTTGTTGATGAAAATCAAATCGCTCAAAATAACATTGTTACCGCATTATATAAAAAAGATGCATTTGATACTGCCGCAGCAATAGACTCGCTATACCCGACATATATGGTGGTTACTGATGCCGAAGGTAATTTCTCTTTTCGGTATATTCCAAACGGTGAGTACGTCCTGCTTGCTTTTTTAGACAAAAATAAAAATGAACGGCTTGATACAAAAACGGAAAAATATGGTCTTACTGACCGCAGTATCACTCTTGACAGTTCTCTCAACAATATTCAAAATTTAAATATTACTCTAACAGCACATGACGAGTCACAGCAGATAATTATTGCAGTCAGACAAACAAATAATAATCTTTTTCAGATTGATTTTAATCAGAATCTCTTAAATCAACAGAGGTTTGATATTCAAAAAGTTCAACTTAACTTAAAAAAGTATACCTCGACAGCAACTGCTCAACAGCAAGAATTTATCTTACCCGTTGATTCTAGTTCAGCACATTCAATATTTGCTTATTTTGGTAAACTTCCTGAAGGTCTTTATAAGTTATCCTATGATAATAATGATTCTCTAATAATATTTGACTCTGTTTTAGTAAAAGAAATTGTCGATAAATCAAGCCCGACAATAAAATTATTCCAACCTCCTGCTAATAAAAAAACATTCAAAGATAGTTTACATATACAGATTCAGTTTTCAGAACCTATTGACAGCACTCATCTGACCAAAGAAAGTTTTTATTTTATAGACAACGACAGCAATCTCGTTTTTCCTGAGTTTGAATTTATTAACCCAAGTTTGTGCCGTTTGTCAAATAACTTTCTTAAAGATAATTTGTACCAATACCGTTTGCGTATATCCGAATTTGATATAACTGATCTTGCCGGAAACAATATGGGGGACAGTACAACGATAAAATTAATTAATCTCATTAACCCTGATTCTTTAGGTGTTATACAAGGATCTATCAATATTGCGAAACAGTTTTCCGTTCCAAAGAGTATTGTATTGCTTTTTAAAAACATCAGCACCAACCAATTATTCACTCATTTTTCAAATGACAATTCTTTTAATTTACAGCTTCCGCAAGGTAAATATGTTTTTTCGGGATTTTTAGATTCAAATAATAATAAGACAAGAGACTATGGAGCTTTATTCCCTTTACAATATGCCGAACCTTTTGTGAATTATCCTGATACGGTTAATGTTCGTGCAAGATTTGAATCAACTGACATTCTATTGGAGTTTAAATAATTATGATAGAGCTACTTGAAAAAATTCCGGTTGAACCATTAATACAAAAATTTATCGGTGTCGGAATAATTGTTCTGGCAACTTTTATCACAGTTTTCATTGTGAAAATTTTTATCAAAATTATCTTTAAAAATATAACTTCTAAAACCGTTACCGACTTAGATGATAAAATTCTTTCAATAACATCAAAACCGATAGTCATTCTGATTTATCTGTTTGGGTTTTCCGTACTACTAAAATTCATTAAAACGTTACTTATTGAAAAAATAGGCGAATCGGTTTTTAATTACTTCGACGGAATTCTTTATGCTATTGGTGTTATAGTTGTTTCAAACCTTATTGTGAAAATTTTCAGCATTATCTTTAGTTGGTATGGTTCACATATCGCATCAAAAACTGAAACTAAAGTAGATGATGAGTTTATGCCGCTTCTTGACCGTGCCGTCAAAATAATAATTTACACTCTGGCTGTTCTTATTATTTTAGACCATTTCAAAGTAGATGTTAAGGGGCTGATAGCAATCTTAGGAATCGGGTCTTTAGCAATAGCACTTGCGGCTCAGGAAACAATAGCAAATATGATTGGCGGATTTGTTATAATGATTGACCGTCCGTTTCGCTCAGGTGACTGGATACAATTTGATAATGACCGTACATGCCAAGTTCAGCAGATAGGTGTGCGTTCGACAAAACTTCTTACTATCGAAAATACATTAATTATTGTACCTAATTCCGAATTGATGAAATCAACTATTCATAATGTTACCTATCCGTACCCTGAAATTAAAATTAAAATCGAAGTAGGTGTAGGATATGATTCTGATATAAACGTAGTCAAAAAGGTAATGCTTGATGAAGCCGACAAGCAGGATAATATTCTTGAAAATCCTGCTCCAATATTTCGATTTGAAGAATTTGGAGACAGTTCTTTAAATGTAATGCTGATCTGTGCTGTCCCCGAAGTAACATATAAATTTGAAACAGCAAGTCAGCTTCGCCTAAAAATTTTAAATAGATTCAGACAAGAAAATATTGAAATACCTTTTCCACAACAAGTGGTCACATTTGTAAATAAACCGGACACAGATTAGGAGTAACAATGAAAAAAATATCTCTGTTATTAGTGTTGATTTTCTTATTCTCAAGCTGTACCGAGCGTATGACTAAACAATTTATCACTGTTAAAACAGAATCTCAACCTGACACAAAAAAAATTGAAAACTGGTATATTGAACCTCCAAAACTTATAGCTTTTAAACATAAAAAAGTTGATGAAATTTCAAATGATTCTCTCATATATTGGTTAACTATGAGAGCGTTTTCTCAAAAGAATGAAAATGTAATGAATACACTTATTATTGATTCTGTCGGGTTAGAATTTACAGAATTAAGTTCTATCGTGTGGAGAAGCCCTTCACGTATTGCTCCATTTGAAAAATCAGGTAAAAGCTATCTTGCGTTTGATTTTTTTAAAGATAAAGGTGTAGAAATTCCTGACTCAATTACAAATATTAGATTATTTTTTGATGTGCTTATTACTGATACAGATACGAGACACAAAGTATCTTTTGAAATGATTCGTCAAGACACGTTGCAAATGACCCCATTTATGATTCAATGAGATAAAAAAAAGACGGAGACAACAATCTCCGTCTAAAATTTTATATTACCAATAAAGCTTAATTCATCGGACCCCAAATAGTGAGAGATACACGACGGTTTTTAGATGAAGAACTCATTTCACCTGAATCAGCTACCGGCTTGTTTTCACCAAAAGAGATAATAAACATACGATATAGTGAAATACCAAAACGTTCAGTTAAGAATCTTTTGGAAGATTCAGCACGCTGCTGACCTAACATGAAGTTATAGTTAGAACTTCCTGTTTTGTCAGTAAACCCGGCAATCTCAATTACAGAACCCGGATTTTGATCCATTTTGTCACCGGCTTCATTTAAAATCTGTTCAGCGGCACCATTGATATCAGCTTTATCAAAATCAAAGTTGATCTCACCTTGCCAAAGAACTTGGTAGTTTTCAAAACCTTTGGCTTTGTTAATAGCCATATTAGTTTTGGCATCAAGTTGAGTAGCTAAAGAACGAAGTTTTGTGATTTCAGAGGCATTACCGTCTGTCTTGTCACGAAGAGTACCGATTTCAGAACTTGTACGTGCTTCAGAGTCCTGAATTTGTTGAGCGACATAATCCTTATTCACGCCGCAACCAACAAACAATAAAGTCAGTGCAACTAAAGCAACAGTTAATCTTTTCATAATTTTTACCTTTCAATTACTATTATAATAACTAATTGTCTATTTTTGAGACAATAAATGTAAAAAAATAATTAAATCAACCAAAAATCTATTTTTTTTACTGCTTAATTCCGCCTGTTGTAATACCGGAAACTATCTGTTTTTGTAAAATTATAAATATAAATAAGACAGGCAGCACCGCAATTGATGACCCCGCCATAAGATGCTGCCAATCAATCGCTTGATGCCCCTGTAAAAGTGCCAGAGCAACCGGTAATGTACGGACTGAATCTGATTGAGTCAGAATAAATGGAAATAAAAATGAATTCCAATTGGTAAAAAATACTTGAATTGCTAAAACTGCTAAGACAGGTTTACATAACGGCATCACAATCCGAAAAAGTATTCGCATTTCACCCGCTCCGTCAATTCGTGCAGCTTCTTCCATTGATGGCGGGATTGCTTCGATATACTGCTTTACCAAAAAGATACCGATTGGATTCACTAACCAGGGAAGTATCAAAGCAAAATATGAATCATAAATTCCAAATTTAACCATCAACAAATACATTGGAATTATTATAATATGAATCGGTATCATTAAAATAAGAATGACAGAAACAAACAGCAGTTTGTTCACTATATATTGATAACGTGCTATTGTATACGCCGTCATAAAACAGAACACAATATTTCCAACAGTAACTATCAACCCTACAAAAATAGAATTATATAAATATTTTCCTATTTGAGAATGAGCAAATAAATCAACATAATTTTGATATGAAAAAGAAGCTGTAAGTAAATTATCAAAACTAATTGAATCCCCCGATTCCATCAATGAGACCCGAAACATCCAAAGCAGAGGGAAAACCATAATCCCCAATATAATAAAAAGAAAAATATAACGAAAAGAACTTTTCATTGCACTACCCATCAAACGGTACCTCTGTTTTTCAACAGCTTAAACTGTATAAAAGAAAACAGAGCCACAATAAGAAACAAAATATATGCCGCCGCAGAAGCATAGCCAAAATTAAATTTAGTCGTTAAACCTGATTCGTAAATAAAGTATACCATTGTCGAGGTTTTAAATTTCCCTTGAGTCATCACAAATATTTCTACAAATACTTGGAAAGACTTTATCGAATTAATTACTATAATAAACAATGCTACAGGTTTTAACAAAGGAAGAGTAATTGAGAAAAACTGACGAACCGACCCTGCCCCCTGGATTTTTGCGGCTTCGTATAGCTCTTGTGGAATAGATTTTAAACCCGCCAAAAATATCAGCATATAATAACCGACCGCCATCCACACATCCATTAGATCGGAAGAGCGTCGTGTAGGGAAAGAGTGTAGATCTCGGTGGTCGCCGTAGCATTAAAAAAAAAAAAAAATCGCAAAA